>CAMATY010000007.1 GCA_945861325.1 Ferrithrix thermotolerans DSM 19514 | reverse complement strand
CCACCGAGAAAGTGAATCACGTTAAAAACTTGAGTCAGTTTCAATAAGTCTTGATAATCTTTTCGTGTTCCTGGGTGACGCACACCGTCAAAGCCAATAAAGTTTGGAGTGCTGCCGACTGAACCAAAAGCCATCCAGTCTCCGCCGATGTTGAGTGTGTGGTTAGGGTTTCGCGAGTGCAATTTAAATTCACTCGGACAGGTTTTGATGGTCTCAAGTACCATCTCGGGGTCAAAGCGCACGCGGTTGTCAGTAATCTTGGCACCAGCTTTTTGCAACAAATTGCGGGCATCGGCGTCCAAGAAATCCATGCCGTAGTCAGAAAGAATTCGCAGACTTGCCAAGTGAATCGATTCGATTTCGTCGTCGCTGAGAACCTTCGTTGGTGCGTATTTCATTCGCGGTTGTTTGAACGGTCTTTGTTCTGGCAACTTAGTTTCTGAACCACTTGTGCGAGCCCGTCCACGGCGTCGATTTGGTTCAATATTCTCTGTAGTCACGGCTCAAACTCTAGTTTTAGTACAGCCTTATTAACTCATTTTGAGCAGAAAGACCATCGGTAAATTGTCGCGAGTCGAGTCAACTAGTCAACGATTTATAGATTTTTGCGCCTGCGAATCTCGGCCGAGATGGCTGGCACTACAACATGAAGATCGCCAATTACGGCGTATCCGGCCTTTGTGACAATGTTTGCTTGTGGGTCGATATTGATAGCCAGTATATTTTTTGAAGCCATCGCCCCTACCCAGTGCTGAATTGCGCCCGAGATGCCGCACGCGATATAAATATCTGGAGCGATTCGTGTGCCAGTTTGGCCGACCTGGTCGGTGTGATTGCGCCAGCCGTTATTAGTCACCGCACGAGAGCAGCCCACGACGCCATTTAAAAGACCAGCGAGTTCTTCAAGTGGAGCGAATGCCTCTGCTGAGCCAACACCACGACCGCCACTGACAACAACCGGTGATGTCGCAAGAGTGACACCAGCGACACGCTCGACACGGTCTTGTACGAATGTTTGTTTAACTGAATCATCTAACTCAACTTCAATCACAGCAATTTGAGAATTTGTTGGATCTTCTACGCCTTCGACAATGTGGTTTGCAAGCGTGACGAGTTTGATTGGCGCATCAATTTGTGATTCTTCCATTAGCGACCCGCCCCAACGCGCACGCACAACTTTTAGGGGTTCGGTTCCAGTGAAATTCTTATCAAACTCAAGGCAATTCATTGCTGCCGGCAAGTCAAGTCGCGCTGCTGCTTGAGCGATTATTTCGTGCCCTCGTTCAGTGCCTGAACTTATTACTAACTGAGGTGTTATTTTGCGCACAACTTGGGCAATTGATTCTCCCCATGCGTCTGGTCCGAAATCTAAGAGTGCCGAATTGTGTGCTTGATGAATTGTCGTCGCGCCGTACTTTGAAATAACTTCGCTAAGTGCATCAGCATTAGCGCCAATTGTTAGAGCTTCAAATTTTGCACCCATTTGCTTAGCCAAGTTGCGAGCCGCAGTTAAAACTCCAAACGACGCTGGCGTGATCGTGCCCCGATCATGTTCAACAATCGCGAGAACTGTCATTTGAAAACGCCCAACTCTTCGAGTAAATCTACGACGGCTGACGCGGCGTCTGGGCCAGTGCCAAGAATTTTCGTGTTACTTGCGCGTTCTGGTGGACGCCGCAATGTGATCAATTTCAAACCACCCTCATTGCCTGTCGCCGCATTTTGTGTAATCGCAACTTTTTTGGATGCAAGACGCCCCTTCATAGTCGGGTAGCGCGGCAAGTTGATGCCTTCTTTGACGCCAACACAGGCTGGGGTTTTCAGTTTATAAATCTCGACTCCAGCATCACTTTCGCGGCGCACTGTTGCAATGCCGTTCTCTAGTTCCAATCCTTTGGCACCGTTGACAATCGGACGACCAAGTTTTAGTGCAGTTCGAATTCCAACTTGATAGCCACATGAATCAGCAGACTCATTGCCGAAAAGTATTAAATCATATTTTCCGTTCGCAACTTCCAGTTCTGCAATCACTGAGGCGAGGGCATGCGCTGTTCGTTGTGGGTCCCAGTCTTGAGTATCAATCGGCACGAGAACTGCTTTTGCGACTCCCGTGCTGACCGCAGTGCGCAGCTGCTCTTCGGCTTCGACGGGGCCAAGTGTTAGCACGGTGACATCGCCGCCATGCTTTTCAATTAGTTGTACCGCCTGTTCAACAGCGCACTCTTCGTGTGGGCTAACAGTGAAGCCCAAAAACGCAGTATCGACTTGTTGTGCGTCAGGTGTGATGTTGATGCGCGCCCCAGGTGCTGGCACGCGTTTGACACAGACAAGAATATTCATCGTTAGTTGCGAGTCTTACTGATTAACTCTTCATGCGCGCGTCAGTTGGGTCAAATACTGGCTGACTACCAACTCGAGCGACACGCACCGGAAATAACTCGTTCATGTACATCACACGAAGTTCGTTGCCTTCAACTGCATGTTCTGGCGTGAGATAGGCGAGTAACAAATATTTGCCAAGTGACGGTGCTGCACCTGCAGTCGTGACTCGCGAGACGCGACCCTTTGTGTCGACGATTCGTTCGCCAGTTTTGGTCAAGATTGGCTCGTTACCACCCGTCGGAAAGCGTTTGATGCCTGACTTGCTGGTGTTGTCGATCATTTCAAGTGTGCACATAACGGCGCAAGGCTTTTCTTCGCGTGCTTTCAAGTATTCGGCTTTGCCAATGAAGTCTGCTGTTTTAACTTTTGCGCGATTGAGGCCGGCCTCGACAGGGTTGTATTCGCTTTCAAGTTCGGCGCCCATCAAGCGGTAACCCTTCTCGATTCGACCCGTAACCGCATAAACGCCCATGCCGACTGGGATTATCTCGAACTCTTCACCAGCCTTGGCGATCGAATCCCACATCCGTAGGCCGTGCTCCATTTTTGTGTAGACCTCCCAACCGTTTTCTCCGACATATGAAATACGGAACATCGTTGCAGGTACACCATCAATCAGTACTTCGCGAACCGATCCATAAGGAAAGTTCTTCTGCGAAACATCAAATGGAACGAGTTTGCCTTCGGCGTTTATATTTTGTGTTGCCTTAGCCATTGTCTTTTCTGCATTCGGGCCCCAAACACCAATCGTGCAAAGCGACGAACTCATATCGGTGAATTTGACCGAACCGTCTTGAGGCATGTGGCGATTAAACCAATAGTTGTCGCGTCCGCCATCGAATGCTCCGGTGATAACTCTGAAATGATCCATAGCTAGACGCATGATCGTCAGGTCGCCTCTGAACCCACCACCTGGTGTAAGTAACGGTGTGTAAACCGAGCGTCCGACTTCAACATCAACATTGTTGACGCACATGTATTGCAAAAACTTCATCGTGCCTGGGCCTGTGAAGTCGAACTCGTTGAATGCAGTGAGGTCGACCATGCCGACCGACTCGCGCATTTGAAGGTGCTCAGCATTTGTGATTGGCGACCACCAACGTGCGTCCCATTCATGAGCGCGTGGCTCACAAGCAGACGCAAATTTTTTCACTAGTTTCTCGTTTGAGGCAAACCACTGCGGACGCTCCCAGCCTCGAGCGTCAAAGAAAGTTGCCCCTGCCGCTTCTTCGCGAGCATAGAACGGGCTGCGACGCATGTTGCGCTGTGTTGCCCATTGTTCACGTGGATGCACGATGCCGTATGTTTTGTTGAAGTGTTCGTCGCATCGCGCGTAAATGTGATGATCAGTTTTCTCGTGTGCATAAAAACGCGAAATGTCAGAAGAGTGCGGATCGCACAAATGCGGATAACCGTATGTCATCCATTCGGCAACGAGTTGCGCAATACCAGGACCTTCTTTAATCCACACGGCTGCGGCCGACCAAAGATTTTTTACTTCAACAGTTTCGCCAAGCACTGGCATCGCATCTGGAGTCAGTGACAGTAAACCATTAATTGCATATTTAATTTCGGCATCGCCGAGCATTTCCATTAATTCGATTGCTTGCTCCATCTGTGGATCAAAGTCATCTTGAGTGAGCGGCAACTCGGTTGGCGAAAGTGCCGACGCTTCGTTCGATGGAATGTCATCTGGGTGCATGAATATTGCTCGGTGGGCGTAACTGCCAACTTCCATTGAGCCTGCAGTTTGACGTTCGTAACAAAATGTATCCATGTCACGCACAATCGGGTACGCAACTTCGGCATTTGATTTTTGCAAAATATCAATCGGGCCAACATCTGCCATCTGGTGAACTGCCGGAGTCAACGGAATATTCGCACCCGCCATTTTTGCAATTCGCGGACTCCACACTCCACATGCCACGACGACATACTCAGCTTCGATGCGACCTTTGTTGGTAACGACGGCTTTAATCGTGCCGTTCTCAACTTCAAGATCAAGAACTTCAGTATTTGCAAACACGTTTAGGTTTCCGGACTTCATTGCACCTTCGCGCATCAGTGTGCCTGTCTGCAATGAGTCAACACATGAAACGCTTGGTGTATAGAAACCGCCGAGCACAATTTTTTCGTTGATGAACGGCACGAGTTCTTTAACTTCTGCTGGTGAAAGTAATTTTGCGTCGATGCCCCATGATTTTGCAGAAGTCATTCGTCGATTAAATTCTTCAAGCCGTTCAGGATTTCGGGCAACTTCAATGCCGCCACAGGTGTTGTTCATCCCCATTTCGATGTATTGCTTTTGTGAGGCGAGAGTCAGCAATGCCATTTCTTTGTTGTGATCAGTCGGAAAAATAAAGTTTGACGCGTGACCTGTTGAGCCACCTGGGTTTGGCAACGGACCTTTGTCGATTTGCACCATGTCTGTCCAACCAAGTTTTGCGAGATGACCGACTAAACAGTTGCCGACGATTCCTGCACCGATGACAACACACTTCGCTTTTGTTGGAAACTCGCTCATTTTTAGACCTCTTCGTAAGTTCTAATTATTTGGTGGTATATCAGAACGATATCACCGCTGTAGGCTCTAATCAAATGGCTACCGAGTCCCTTAGTGAGCAGGCTTACAGGCTGATTCGCCAGAAGATTGTGCGTCTCGAATTGGCTCCCGGGGCAGTCGTGCGCGAAGACATTTTGCAACAACAACTTGAAATCGGACGAACGCCAATCCGTGAGGCGTTGCAGAGGTTGGCACGAGATCAATTTTTAGTCGTAATTCCACGCCGAGGAATGATCGTCTCAAACATTGATGTCGCCGAACTTTCTATGCTTTATGAAACTCGCGCGATATTAGAACCGTACGCGGCACGCCTGGCGTGTCAGCGAGGTCGTGTCGAGCATTGGCAACAAATGCGTGATGTTCTAAATGCTGCCACAAAACCCAAAATTTCGGCACAAGATCAAATTCATTTTGATGCACAGTGCCACGAAATTGTTTGGGCCGCTGCCGGTAATCGTTTCTTAACCGACACTCTTGATGTTTTATATGCGCAGAGCGACCGATTATGGCATATCTATTTGTCTGACGTTGCTGACATGGGGCATGCATTAGATGAGCATGTTGAAATTTTACATGCGCTCGAATCTCGTGATTCTGATCTTGCCTACAAACTTTCTGAAACTCATGTGCAAAGTTTCGACGCTCAAGTTCGTGACGCGGTTCGCAAAAGACTTGGGTCTTCTAGTCTCTAAAAATTATTGTGTGCTAAGACTGGCGCGAAATTCTCCGTCGCGCATTTTTTGACGAATTTGTGGCGGTGGTTCGTCAAGTCGTTCAACAGTGATACCGACGATTTCGTCAGTGAAATTAAACCCATGTGGGTATGGGCCAACTGCAGAACCAGTATCAAGACCGACATCGAAAGTCTCACCACTCATCGAATAAACAAGTGGCACGGTTTTTTCTATTCGACCAGAACCAACTTCTGATTCGTTGACGACAAGTGAAATATTTCCTCCAGCGCCAAACCCACCGTCGTAAGCAAAACTCACTTCGATTTTGTGCGAACCTTTTGCTAGTGCTTCGTTACTGGCGATTGAAGTGTGTTCGTGGCCGAACCAGTTGTAGTGAAAGATTGGTTGAGAATTTGTATTTAAATACAGCGACCAGCCAGCCATGTTGCCACCTTGGCAAACGATCACTCCCTGAGCGTTGTCGTTGTTGATTGAGATTTCGCCAGTTATCCGAAACGAGCAGTTCTTGATATTGATAACAGAACTTTCTGGCATTCGAAAATGTGCTTTGGTGTACTTCATGCGCGAGATGCCGTCTAATGAGTGCGGAACAGAGAAATCTCCATGACGGGGCGATCCTGGATCACGCAACGGATAGACGCCGTATTGTTTTGCATGGACCTCAAATAGTTTTTGAAGTTCGGCGAGTTTCTCGGGGTGTGATTCTGCGAGATCTACGGCTTGCGAAAAATCTTCTGCAACGTTGTACAACTCCCAGCGTTCTTGTGGGCCATCAAATTCAAAACCCTGCAGGCGAATCCACGGTAGGCGACCATGAAAACACGAAGCAATCCATCCATCGTGGTACAAAGCACGATTACCGAGTATCTCGAAATATTGGCTCGGATGTGTGCTCGGCTTTGTTGCGCTGTCGAATGAGTATTGCATTGATGTGCCATGAATCGGCATCTGCTCAATGCCGTTGACATGTGTCGGTGGCGTGATACCTGCAATCTCGTAAATAGTTGGCGCGATATCAATCACATGATGAAATTGTGTTCGTAACGCCCCAACGTCGCGAATTTCTTTTGGCCAAGAAATTGCAATTGCGTTGCGAGTGCCGCCGAAGTGCGACGCAACTTGTTTCATCCACTGAAATGGAGAGTCAAGCGCCCAAGCCCACCCAACATTGAAATGATTTTCGCATTTGGCGGTACCGAAGTCATCGATATGTTCGAGTAACCACTCCGGATCTTCGGGAACGCCGTTTTGAAACGATGGCGCGCTCCATGCACCGTGAATCGTGCCCTCTGCTGATGCTCCGTTATCGCCAGTGATATAAATAACAAGCGTGTTGTCGGCAATTTCAAGATCATCAAGTGCATCAATCACGCGTTTGATTTGAGCGTCAGTGTGCGCAAGAAAACCTGCGAATGTTTCCATTAGGCGTCGCGCGATAGGTCGATATCGCTCGGGGTAGTCGGCCCATGCAGGAATTTGTTCGGGGCGCTTCGTCAACGCAGTTTCTGGCGGGATGACTCCGAGTTTGAGTTGCCGTTGATAAATCTCGTCGCGCAGACTGTCCCATCCGCTGTCAAACTTGCCTTTGTACTTTTCAATCCACTCGCGTGACACATGGTGTGGGGCGTGCACTGCTGGTGTCGAGAAGTAACAAAAGAAAGGCTTGTTTGGCGACGAGGCTTTTTGTCGCTGCATCCAAGTAATCGTTTGATCGGCAAGATCTTCAGTGAGGTGATAATCGGGTTTGCCGACATGCGGTGATATTGGTGTTGTCTGATCGTAAACGGGTGGCTCGTATTGCGAAGATTCGGCACCCATGATTCCGTAGAAGCGATCAAAACCTAAACCAGTTGGCCAACGATCAAATGGTCCCGCTGGACTCTGCTCCCATGACGGGGTGAGATGCCATTTGCCAAAACACGCTGTGCTGTAACCAGACATCCGAAGAACTTGGGCGACGGTTGCTGACTCGGGTGGGATTGCGCTGTCATAACCAGGAAACGAGTTCGCTATTTCGGTGATTCCGCCCATGTGCACCGTGTGATGATTGCGGCCAGTTAGAAGTGCGGCACGAGTCGGAGAACAAAGTGCAGTCGTATGAAATTGGTTGTATCGCAAGCCCTGTTTTGCAATTTTGTCAAGGCCAGGTGTCGTAACTGGTCCTCCGAAATTGCCGAATGATCCAAACCCGACATCGTCGAGCATGATCAGCAAAATATTTGGCGCACCGTTTGGCGCCTGGGGTGCAACTAATTTTTCGGGCGTCGACTGTGTAATAACTTTAGAAATTTTGCCAAGAAAACCTTTTGTGGCAAGTGGTAAGTTTTTCACGATTGCAGATTTTTAACATCAAAAACCTGCAGGGCCGCAAGCGCCTTGTTGGTATCTCCGTTGATTGTTAATTCTTTTGACGAAACTGCTGCAGAAATCTTCAGATCTCCGCTCAAAATGTCAGCCCAAGTTTCCTGAGTGCAGTTGAGCGAAATATCGGCGCCGCTGCCATCAGTTGGTACTGCAACGCCATTTCGAATGTGAAGGCCGATTGATTGATGATTTGTAAAGTTGAAACCGAGGTGGGTGTCAATGTCAAGTGCGCGCTCAGGCAACAGCATCACTCGCAAAATGTGAACTGATTGCGTCGCTGGCGCAGACAAAATTTGTTTACGAGAAATTCGATGACGGTTAAACCGGGTCATGTCAAGAGTGCCATCTAGATCTCTGGCTCGAGCAAGGCACCAATTGCGAATATTCGCTGCAGTAGTCCGTTGGGCGATCAGGCGAAGAGTATTGGACAACAATAATTTGTCTGCTGTCTCGGCTTCAGAACTATTGACCAGCCATGAACTGAGTTCGCAGGCCCACCGCAGGTCATCTAGGTTGATTGCATCGTTGGCTTTCTTGCGAACGATTTCTCGTCCACCAAACCCAGCGATCATACGATCTGAGTGTTCTTTTCTTGGCAACGGGAATAGATTTGCCGGGTCACCATCAAACCAGCCGAGTAAGCCACTGCGAATTTGTCGTACATGATGTTCTGCAACACCGTAAAATTCTGATGTCAAATTGTCTTCGTCGTAAAAATCTGGTAGTCGAATTTCGTGGGCCAACTCAATGCTGGTGTATCCGCGGTTTGTTAGGCGAACCGTTTGATCCCACAAAAACTGAATTGCATCTCGATATTTTGTGACGCGATTAACAATCTCTTTAGCGCCACTTATCGGCTTTCCGTGAGCGCCGACGAGATGCTCGGCGTCAAGCGAAAGTAGATGGTCAAGACCTGTGAGCATGACTCTCGGGTCGCGGTATTCCTCTCCGCGAATAGCAAAAATATTAAACAGTGCGGGCCAAACCAAGTTGTTGACCGCGCAACCCAAAGATTCAAACCAATATGTAACCGAGTCGTCAGCATCAGATGGTGCAGGAGTAACTTCGATGCGTAGCCCTGCAACTTCTATCGTGCACTGTGAATTGAAAGTTTTCTTTGGTGCGATGAAGCCATTTGTTTGTGTGGTGAACTGGGGATTGCGATAGAAATTGCCTAGGCCGACATTGACGATGCCATCGGGCCCGTCTTGCGGAAGGCTGATCGCAAACTGCTCAACTAATCCGCGACCGTATGCGGGCGCAATCTCTGATGTAGCTCTGATTCGGTTGTAGGCGATTTTTTCATGGCCCCAGATTTCAATCTGGCGAGACGAGTCTTCATCTAGAACCGCTTGTGTGCCTGAAACATAATGAAAGTGGGTGTACAAAACTGCGACGATAGGGGACTGAGTGTGCTTTCGCAATTCCAAAATTGCTGCACGCATTTCTTCGTTTGACTCGCCGGTGTCTACTGCAATAATTCCGTTCGGAGCCTCAATAAAAGTTTGATTCGATAATCCGTTGCCCACAAGGCACCACACTCCAGGGCGTACCTGATAGAAGTTTCGCACGAGTAGCGCCGAGTGTTCGGCGTGGTCGCGGTGTGCTATTTGTCCGGTCGGCAATGCGATCGTATTGTTTGCATTTGGTTCAAAGCTTCTTGCGCGTTTTTGTGCATTCATAAAAAGATCAGTAATTCGTGTGTTGAGTTGAATCAGGCGAAACAGAGTCTGGCCAATTTGAATACCAAATGTTTGCCGCGCTAGTTCCAACATGGAGTGGCGCTCGATCAAATTCTGGTACCGGGCTTAGCAGTGGCTCTATCACAACATCCCATCGTGGTTTTGAAAAATATGGAAACGACTGGCGCGATTTTCCTGAACGATTAGTCACTCGATGTGGAGTTGAGATCAAACGGCCGCCACTCCAGAGTTCAAGCATGTCGCCGACATTCAAAACCATTGCATCGGTAGAACATTCGGCGTTAATCCATTCTTCGTCGAGTGTGCGAACTTCTAATCCGCCGACTGGGTCGTGTGCCAGCAGTGTTAGCAAGTTGAAATCTTTATGCGGATGCTGACCCCAAGTGTCGCTTCTTTGTGGTGTGGGTGGATAGTTGAGCAAAGTCATATTCGTCAACGGATTTGTCATGCACGAAAGAATAAATTTTTCGTCAATATTCAAAACTTTACATAGCGCGATAATTAAATATTCGCTGACACGAGTCAGTTCACGCCAATAATTCATAACGGGTGTTTTAATGTCTTGCGCGATATCGGGCCATTTATTTGGACCATAAAGATTGCATTCTTTACATACTTCCGCGCCAAGGTCGGTTTCGTTGTGTAGTTTCCATGCTTCGTATTGGTCGGCGTTGCCTTTGCCAGAATTTGGTGTGAAGAAACCAAGTGGAACGAATCCGCGATAGTTGCCTTTGACGACCATGTCTTGCATCAAAACTTCTCGGGGAGTTTCAAAAACTGTGGCGACTGCTTTGCGCATCGCGGCAATCGTCTTGGCTGAGACCTGGTGTCCAATGATGATTGCAAATCCGACTTCGTGCAATGCTTCGTATAACAATTTTGCAGAGTTTTTAAATTCTAAAGTTTGCGGATCATTTTTAATTAGCGGCGCAATATCTACGATCGGCAACCGCTTATCCATTGAACTAGTTAATCAGAAGTGCGGTTCTGGACATGCTGAAAGCCGAATCTGCCCTTGATGCATAGGTTGCCGTGGGTTACATAATGGTCGCTGGGCGAAGTGACTTTGACGATCGTGTTGTCCTGAACATGCAAGGTCAGGGCGCATCCAACACCGCAATACGGACAAATAGTGTCTGTTTGAGTTTGCTCAGGTTCGTTCCATGTGCCGTCTTTACGCATTTCGTATTCACTTGTAAACATCAATGCACCAGTTGGGCAAACTTGAATACAATTTCCGCAATACACGCAAGCCGAATCGGTGAGATCAACAGCGAACTCAGTTGAGATTCTTGCATCAAAGCCACGACCTGCAGTGGTGATTGCAAAAGTGTTTTGCCATTGTTCGCCACAGGCGTCAACGCACTGGTAACACAAAATACATTTTGAATAGTCACGAATATAAAGCGAGTTATCAACTTTTACGGGTTGATGCACAGTCTCGGCAGTTTTGCCGTTTGGCGCGTGATGATGACCGGTGACGGCCTCATCGCGGTCGTCATGATGAAACGATGGTGCTCCAAATCGTGATGGCTGTGCTCCGTAGCCGTCATTCCAGCGGGCGACATTTTTGGTCAGCGAAAGATCAACTGATGAGCCGAGTAACTCAAGCACGAGTTTGCGACTATGACTTGTTCTCTCGTTATCAGTATTGACGACCATTCCTGCTTCGACTTTGCGCGAGCAACTTGGTACGAGAGTTCGCGAACCTTCAAGTTCGACCATGCAAACTCGGCAAGCATTTTTCGGCGTGATCGTGTCGCCGTAACACAGTGTTGGTATTTCTTTGCCCGATGCGCGACAAGCATCGAGCAATGTAGAACCCTCGAGCGCGCTAACTTTTTGGCCGTCAATGGTCAGTTCGACGCTGCGTCGAACTTGCAGACCGGTTGTTATTTGTGTAGTCATGCTGAAAACACTTTAAGTCTTGTCAGTGCCGAGTCGATGGCATTATGTGCAGTTTGTCCAAGACCACAAATACTTGCGTCGCGCATTACTTGGCCGAGGTCGCGCAACAATTGCAGATCGACTGATGCGCTTTTGGTGCCAGAAGATTTGACTAGGCGAGCAAGAGCTTCTTGTTGACGAACAGTGCCAACGCGACATGGCACACATTGACCACAAGACTCATCACGAAAGAATGCCGCAATTCGTTGAAGCTGGTCAATCATGTCAACTGATTGGTCAAATACGAGAATTACGCCTGATCCCAAAGTCGTGCCAGCCGCGCGGGCTGCTTCAAGAGTTAGTTCAAGGTCAAGATCTTGTGGACCAACGAATCCGCCCGCAGCACCGCCCAACAACACCGCCTGTAATTGCGAGCCAGTTTTCATTCCACCTGCGAGCTTGATCAACTCTCGCAATGTTGCGCCGAAAGTAACTTCGTAAACGCCAGGTTGGTTTACTGCACCAGAGATGCAAAACAATTTTTTGCCCTTTGAACCGGTCGTACCCCAAGTTGCATATTTCTCGCCAGAGTTTTGAATAATCGGCAAAACATTCATTAGCGTTTCGACATTATTGACAACAGTTGGCTTACCGAACAGACCGACCTCAACTGGAAACGGCGGCTTGTTGCGTGGTTCGCCGCGATATCCCTCGATTGAATTAAAGATTGCTGTCTCTTCGCCACAAATGTATGCACCTGCACCTCTAAAAATCGTGATGTCGAAACTGAAACCTGATCCCAAAATATTCTCACCGAGCATTGATCGAGACCGAGCAACTTCAACGGCGTTAGTTAGATTTTTTAGCGCGCGTGGATATTCGCCGCGCAGATAGATCCACCCGTGTTGACAGCCAGTTGCGAATGCAGCAATCGTCATCGCCTCAACCAGAGCAAACGGATCGCCTTCCATTAGTACGCGATCTTTAAATGTTCCTGGTTCAGATTCATCGGCATTGCAAATTAAATAACGAGTCTTCACTGGCTGACCAGCAACAGCAGACCACTTACGCCCAGTTGGGAAAGCCGCGCCACCGCGACCGACAAGCCCAGACGCCGTTACTTCGGCAATCACTTGCTCTGCACCAATATCGATTGCGCGGCGCAATGCGACAAAACCATTTGATGCGATGTAATCGTCAATGCTTAGCGGGTTGACTCGGCCGATTCGTGAGAGCAAAACTAGTGAAGCATCCGGTGCCTGCGGAACTGCCGCTGAAATTTCTTTTTCGGCACCTGCGGATTTACCCGCGACGAGATCAACTATTTCTGAGGTTGTTGCTGGCGCTAGAACTTCGTAACGCGGTGTCACTCCGGTTTCAATGACTAGAACTGCTGGTGCACGTTCACAAACACCAAGACATGGCGAGGCAATTGCACCAGTTGGGATTGAATCTTCTTTGCAACCTGACATTGCTCGGCAGGCGAGATCAATACAAACATGGACTTGTCGTGCTGGGCGTTCGTTTGTGTCAAACAATGCATAGAAAGTTGCAACGCCATAAATATCTGCTGGGGCGATGTCTAGTCTTTGCGAAATGTAGTTAATTGCTCCGCGGCTTAACCAACCGATGCGGTCATTGATCGCATGAAGAGTTGGCAACAACATATGTCGCAGACTGCGTAGAGATTCGCCACCACGAGCAACACGGTGTCCAGCCAAATTGCGTTCGCCACCTTGCGAGGTTTCTGGTGCGACACCGAGTAACGAGTCGACAGCATTCTTCTCTTCACTCGTCGCTTCTGCTGAGGCTATTTTTAGATCCATTGCGACATTGACTTTACGACCTAATTCGGCTGTCTGGCGACTTAACCGTAATATAGGTATATCACTATGAGCCTTAGAGAAATTGATGCCAAGCGTTTCATCAATACAGACTTGTACCCAATAGACAAGGACAGCGTCAATGCTGGATTAATCGCAAGATCACAAGCCTCAATTAAGGCAGATGGTTGCGTTGTGCTGAAAAGCTTTCTTCGCTCGGAGCGAATTGAAGAACTTGTTCAAGAATGTGACCGAGTTGAGTCGCACGGTCATCGAAATTTCACGCGAACTAATCCATATTTCACGAATGATCGCAGCGATCTACCTACTAGTCACCCGCTGCGTCGATTTTATGATCGGTCAAATGCGTTTGTGCCAGCCGATAACTTTGGCTCAGAAAGTATTCTTAGGGCGATTTTTGACTGGCCGGCATTTGCTCCTTTCATTAAAGAAGTGCTTGGCGAAGAGAAGTTTTTCCCGTATGCAGATCCGTTGGCAGATGTGACGGTTAATCTTGCCGAGCAGGGCAATGGATTCCCATGGCACTTTGACACAAACAACTTCACGGTTACTTTGGCAATTCAGAATGCCGAATCGGGTGGCGACTTTGAATACAGTCCTATGGTTCGGTCACTGACCGATGAGAACTATTCAGTAGTTGAAAAAGTATTGGATGGCGACAAAGAATTGATTAAAACGATTCGTCTTGAACCAGGCGATCTACAAATATTCAAGGGGCGTTATTCGTTGCATCGTGTCACGCCACTAAGTGGTTTGCGAAAAAGATATGTCGCAATTTTTAGTTATGTCGCCGAGCCTGGCATGGTCAGTAGTCCGCAACGCGCAAAAGAACTTTATGGTCGCGTATTGCCGATTCATCTAGAGCGCGCAGGTTTGCGTGCTGATTCGCTCGTCGACTAGTCGCAGCAACGTGATGAAAGCAGTTGTCACGACTGGTAATGGTGGCTACGACAAGCTTGTGTATTGCGATGTGCCGAAGCCAGTTCTCGGCTCAGGCGAAGTGTTGTTACAAGTACTCGCGGCTGGCGTGAACAACACTGAGATAAATACTCGCCTTGGTTGGTACTCATCAAGTGTTGTTACTGGCACAAATACTGTTGCTAGTAATAAACCGCAATCAGAATTACAAAAGTCTGATGGCGGGTGGAATATCGCGACCCCGTTTCCGTTTATCCAGGGCACCGACTGTTGTGGACGGGTTGTAGGTGTTGCGCCAGATGTAGATTCAAAATTTGTCGGCGAGCGAGTAATTGTGAGACCTTGCATCCGCCCAGATGGTTTTGGTTCAATGCGCAATATTTGGATGGGCTCAGATTTTGACGGAGCCTTCGCTCAATTTGTAAAAGTTCCCGCAACTGAAATTTTCAGAGTCAATTCAACTTGGAGCGATGTCGAACTTGGCTCTATTCCGTGCAGTTATGGCTCGGCAGAAAATATGTTGCATCGGGCGCAAGTTCTTGCAGGCGAATATGTGTTAGTTGTTGGTGCATCTGGCGGTGTTGGTTCTGCCGTGGTGCAACTCGCCAAAATTCGTGGGGCAAAAGTTACGGCGATTGTCGGAAAGTCAAAAGCACAGAAAGTTCGCGAGATTGGTGCAGATGCAATTATTGAGCGGGGCGATGACATAGTTAAGTTTCTGGGTGAAGAATCTGTAGATGTCGTAGTCGACAATGTTGGTGGCTCGTCGTTTGATGCGATGCTGAAGGTTCTGCGTCGCTCGGGACGATATGTTTCGTCCGGCGCAATCGGCGGACCAATCGTGAATTTTGACTTGCGCGATTTCTATTTGAAAGACTTGAATCTCATTGGTTGCACCGCTTGGGATGAACCAGTTTTTGCGAATCTCGTTTCGTATATTCAGCAGAATCGAATAATGCCTTTAGTGGCAAAAACATTTGCACTGCAAGAAATAGCCCAAGCACAACATGAGTTTCTTGAAAAGAAACATGTCGGTAAATTTGTGCTCGTACCCGAGCAAGCGAGTTAACGGGCTAGTAAATTGGCCAGTTGATGGGCTAGTTAATGCGCTAGTTAACTAGCTATTCGCCAGCAACAGGAGCGAGGGCATCTAACCGCTCAATCCTCACTGCCGCTGCTTTGAATTCAGCAGTGCCAGACTTTGGATCTGTTGCATCAATAGTTATCAAGTTCGTATTCACTTCATCAGGAAAGTGCATTGTCATAAACACCAAACCAGGTCGCAGGCTCTTGTCGATTCGCACCGGAACTTCAAGTGAGCCACGCAAAGAGCTAACCCGAACTACTTCTTCATCTTTGATCGCTAATCGCACAGCGTCTTCTGGTGAGACATCGATAGTTTCACCAAACCGCAACGGACTATCAAAGCCGCGAGTTTGTACACCCGTGTTATAAGAGTCAAGTCGACGACCAGTTGTTAGTCGCAATGGAAACTCTGGTGTGGTTGCCTCAACGGGTGGGTCGTCAACAACAACGCTAAACGGTGCGAGGCGACCACGCTTGGCTGGGTCTTTGTCCCACAGGCGACCATGCAGAAATGACGGTTCAAGTTTGTCTTCGCTAAAGCATGGCCACTGGATTCCACCGAGTTCGGCAAGCCGCGCGTACGACATGCCTGCATGCATTGGTGAGAGGCTTCTAAGTTCATTCCAAATTTCTTCAGAAGATTCGTATTTCCAGTCGTGGCCCATCTCACGAGCCAAGTCAAGAATGATTTGTATATCATCACGAGCATTTCCGGGCGAGTTGATTGCTTTACGCACGCGTTGAACGCGGCGCTCGGAGTTGGTAACAGTGCCGTCGCTCTCGCACCATGATGCAGAGCCAGGGAAAACAACATCTGCGAGTTCGGCAGTTTTAGTTAAGAAAATATCTTGCACTACCAAGAAGTCAAGATTTTCTAACAGGTGCGTGGCGTGGGTTCCGTCTGCTTCTGATTGTGCCGGATTTTCGCCAATTACAAACACGGCACGCAAATCACCGCGCTCCATTGCTTCAAACATCTCGGTTAGGTTCCAACCAATTTTCGAAGGAATCGTGCAACCCCAAAGACGATTAAATTTTTCGCGGGCAACATCGTCGACAACATCTTGAAACCCTGGCAACTTGTTTGGTAGCGCACCCATGTCGCCACCGCCTTGCACATTGTTTTGTCCGCGTAACGGGCTCAGACCAGCACCTGTGCGACCAACATGTCCACACAACAGCGAAAGATTAATCAGCGAAAGCACATTGTCGACACCATTGTGATGCTCAGTTATTCCAAGTGTCCAGCAGAGTTGCGCAGATCCAGCTTTGGCGTAGGCATGTGCAAGCTCACGAATTGCGTCTGCAGGCACACCAGTTACTTGGCTACCGTGCTCGAGTGTCCATTCTTCGACCGAGTTGGCGTATTCAACGAACCCTGTCGTGCTGCCTTCAACGAATTCTTTGTTGGCCAAACCTGCATGAATAATTTCGCGCGCAATTGTGTTTGACAACGCAACATCGGTACCGATATTTAGTCCGAGCCAAATGTCGGCGAACTCTGCCGAAGCGGTGCGTCGTGGATCAACAACGAAAAGTTTCGCGCCGTTACGCACACCTTGCAGGATGTGATGAAAATAAATTGGATGTGCTTCACGAGCGTTTGAGCCCCACAACACAATTACATCTGTAGTTTCAACCTCGGCGTAAGAACTTGTTCCTCCACCCGCTCCAAAAACAGTGGCCAGACCGACCACCGATGGGGCGTGTCAAGTTCTATTACAAGAATCAATATTGTTCGTGCCGATAACTGCACGAGCGAACTTTTGGGCGATGAAGTTCATTTCGTTAGTTGATTTTGAACATGAGAAGAACCCAACAGCAGACGGCGAGAACGCATCTCGGGCACTTGCCAAACCTGTCGCAGCCTTTGTCAACGCTTCCTGCCACGAGGCAACACGCAACTTGCCGTTTTCGCGAACCATTGGTTCAGTGATTCGCATGTAAGGCTCAAATTTTTGCTTAGACATTTTTTGCGCCACTTATTTACTCCGTATGGTCGAGTTGCATTAGATCTTGTCTAAAACTTTAGCGACTTCAGACAGTCTTTAGACGGTTATCGCGTGGTTGTAGAGTAGATGGTCGCTAGATAACTAATTAAGAGTAAAAAACTTGTGAAAGAGGAATAATGGGTTTCCCATCTGATCTTGAAATCGCCCGCAAAGCTACTGCTAAACCGCTCACCGAAATTGCCGCCCAGATGGGCATTGGCGCCGAGTTTTTGGAACCCTATGGCAAAAGTCTCGCCAAAATCAGTTTGGATGCAATTGATTCTTTGAAGACTCGTCCGAAAGCGAAATATGTCGTCGTTACTGCGATCACACCAACACCACTTGGTGAAGGTAAGACGACAACCACTGTCGGTCTTGGTCAAGCGATGAAGCACATTGGTAAAAAAGCCACAATCAGTTTGCGCCAACCAAGTATGGGACCAACCTTCGGCATCAAGGGTGGTGCTGCCGGTGGCGGATACAGCCAAGTAATCCCGATGGAGTTGTTGAATTTGCATCTCACTGGTGACTTTCACGCAGTGACTGCGGCACACAACTTGCTTTCGGCAATGGTCGATAATCATTTACATCAAGGCAACGAATTAGATCTTGATATCAACAACATCACTTGGCGACGAGTTATGGATGTCAACGATCGCTCAATGCGAAATTTGATAATCGGTCTTGGCACAAAAGAAGACGGTGTCGTTCGACAAACTGGTTTTGACATCACTGCAGCATCAGAAGTGATGGCAATTCTTGCGCTTGCAACTTCGAAAGAAGACATGCGCGCACGGTTTTCTCGAATCGTTGTGGGTTTTAACTCGCAAGGCAAACCAGTTACTGCAGAGCAACTCAGCGGTGCAGGCTCAATGGCGGTAATCATGGGTGAGGCGATCAAGCCGAACTTATTGCAAACTATTGAGAACACACCAGTGATTGTTCATGCCGGACCGTTTGGCAATATTGCGCACGGTAACTCATCAATTGTTGGTGATTTAGTTGGTATTCACACTGGTGATTATTTAATTACCGAGGCTGGTTTCGGCGCCGACATGGGTGCAGAAAAATTCTTCAACATTAAGTGCCGTGCATCGGGTCTTGTGCCAGACGCAGCTGTATTAGTAGCCACAGTTCGTGCATTAAAAGCACACTCTGGCAAATACAAGATCGTTGCTGGCAAGGCGTTGCCAGAAGATCTATTAAAAGAAAATCCAGACGATGTAATCGCTGGTGCTGCCAACCTTGTTAAGCAGATTGAAAATGTCAAAGCCCACGGTGTCTCGCCAGTGGTCGCGATTAACGGTTTTCCGACTGATCACAAGTCAGAACATGAGGCGATTCGCAAAATTGCCGAAGGTGCTGGTGCACGAGTTGCAGTTTGTACACACTTCGCAGATGGTGGTGCAGGCGCAGTTGAACTTGCAAAAGCCGTTGTAGAAGCCTGCAACGATAAGAACAGTTTTCACTTCTTGTACCCAGACGACGCATCTTTGAAAGAGAAGATCGAGAAGATCGCAACGACAATTTACGGTGCAGCAAAAGTTGAGTACACAAGTCTCGCTAATAAGCAGATAAAGACTTACACAGATAACGGCTATGCCAAATTGCCTATCTGTGTGGCTAAGACTCACTTGTCTATTTCGGGTGATGCATCTCTGCGTGGTGCACCAACTGGTCACACATTGAATGTGCGAGAAGTTCGCGCTTCGATTGGTGCAGGTTTCATTTATCCAATTTGTGGAGATATGCGAACAATGCCAGGACTCGGCACCAAGCCAGCCGCAGCGATTATTGACTTCGACGCGAACGGTGAAATCGTCGGGCTGTCATGACGCAAGTTGCTGCGCGAACTGCTGGTGGGGCGATCTTGCTCGACGGCGTTCAATTGCGCGATGAAACTGTTGCCAAACTTAAAACGACTATAGACAAGGCCAGAAATCCTGCAATTTGTTTAGCAACTGTGCTGGTTGGTGACGATGCGCCTAGTCATATATATGTCAAGAGCAAACACAAAAAAGCTCAAGAGGCTGGCATGGTTTCTAAGGGCATCAATTTGCCTGAGAAGTCAACGCAAGCACAAGTTGAACAAGCCGTTGCGGCTTTGGTTGCTGACAAGCAAGTGCACGGAATCTTGGTGCAGTTGCCATTGCCAAAACATATTGACACAGAAGCAGTCCTTGGTTTGTTGCCGATTGAAAAAGATGTTGATGGTTTAACAGAGAAATCACTCGGTCGACTTGTGCGTGGGTTGCCTGGTCATGTGCCGTGCACTCCGCTTGGTGTGATGCGTTTATTGGAGCGTCACAATATTGCGACAGTCGGCAAACGCGTAACGGTCATCGGACGATCGGCACTTGTCGGCTTGCCGCAAATGCTTCTGCTTGTGCGTCGTGGTACCGACGCAACAGTGACGATTGCACACAGTTTGACGACTGATCTGATCGAAGTTTGTCGTGAGTCGGACATAATTATCGCTGCTGCTGGTGCAGCGCGAATGGTTACCGCGGCGCACGTTAAGCCAGGTGCAACTGTGATTGATGTTGGTGTATCTCGTGTCAATGGCAAAATTATTGGTGATGTTGATTTTGATGCCGTGCAGGCAATTGCCGGCGCAATCACTCCAATGCCAGGTGGCACTGGCCCGATGACGATTGCTTGCTTGCTTGAGAACACTCTTGAAGCCGCGCGAATGCTTGGCGCTTTCTGAAAAAATTAAAGACCGTTTACGATTTCGTAATCGTTGGTGGCGGTTCGGCTGGCTCGGCATTAGCAAACCGACTTAGCGCTGACCCGAAAAATAAAGTACTCGTACTTGAAGCAGGTCGACCTGATTATTGGTGGGATGTCTTCATTCATATGCCTGCGGCGTTGACGTTTCCAATTGGCAGTCGTTTCTATGACTGGATGTATGTTTCAGAACCTGAACCGCACATGAACAATCGTCGAGTGACACAGGGCCGTGGCAAAGTTCTTGGCGGATCATCAAGCATTAACGGAATGATTTTTCAACGTGGTAATCCACTTGACTATCAACGATGGGCGAGTGACCCTGGTATGTCTACTTGGGATTACGCACACTGCTTGCCATATTTCAAAAGACTCGAAAACTGTTTAGCGGCTGACAGCGACGATGAATTTCGCGGACACGACGGACCACTGGTGCAAGAGCGAGGTCCAGTCAAGAACCCATTATTCGGAGCATTCTTCGAAGCTGTGCAGCAAGCGGGGCACGAACTAACCACCGATGTAAACGGTTTCAAGCAAGAAGGTTTTGCTGCATTTGATCGCAATGTCCGTCGAGGTCGACGACTCAGTGCGGCTCGCGCATATCTGCACCCAGTGATGCACCGTAAAAATCTCACCGTTCTATGTCGAGCATTAGTTACAAAATTGATCGTCGAAGATAAAAAAGTTACTGGTGTCAATTTTGAGTTACCGTTTGGTCGCAAGCGAACTGTTAGTGCGCGTGAAATTATTTTGTGTGGGGGTTCGTTTAACTCACCACAGTTATTGCAAGTATCAGGCATCGGTGACTCTGAATATTTGAAAACTGTTGGTGTTGAGCCAGTTCATCATCTGCCTGGTGTCGGCGAAAATTTGCAGGATCACCTTGAGGTTTATGTGCAGCACTCGTGCAAGCAGCCCGTCTCGCTGAACCCGATGCTCAAGTTTCACAAGAGACCATGGATCGGATTGCAATGGCTTTTTCGTCGTGGACCAGGTGCATCAAATCATTTTGAAGGCGGAGGGTTTATCCGCGGTAACGAGTCGTTTAAATATCCAAACTTGATGTTTCACTTCTTGCCGATTGCTGTGCGGTACGACGGCACAGCACCTTCTGGTGGCCACGGCTATCAAGTTCACATCGGGCCGATGTATTCAAATTCGCGGGGCTCAGTTCGAATTAAATCACCTGATGTGCGCGTTAAACCTGAATTGCGCCTAAATTATTTATCCACGCCGCAAGATCGTCAAGAGTGGGTTGAGGCAATTGCCGCAGCAAGAAAAATTCTCGCGCAGCCAGCTTTTTCTGAGTTCGACGGCGGAGAAATTTCGCCAAGCCCAGCCATTAACACTGACGAGCAGATTCTTGACTGGGTCCGCCGAGACGGTGAAACCGCTTACCATCCGTCTTGCACTTGTGCAATGGGCACCGACGAGATGTCGGTGATCGACCCGTTAACAATGCGAGTGCGGGGGATGACTGGCCTGCGAGTAGTTGACGCTTCGGTGATGCCGTATGTCACCAACGGCAACATCTTCGCGCCGACGATGATGATCGCCGAAAAAGCCGCCGACATAATTCTTGGAAACCCGCCACTTTCTTCCCAGACGGTCAAGTTCTTTAGCCACGCAAACTGATAGCGTTTGGTTTTGTTGTGCTGGGTCTTCCCAGCGAACTTAGAGATCCCCGATCATCTAACAAACCTAAAATGGAGTAGTTGTGAGTAACGAAGAATTTGAAGACATCGACCTCGCCCAATTATCAGACGAAGATCTCACCGCCCAGATGCACGACGATCTTTACGACGGACTAGGACCAGAGATCATCGAGGGCACAACGATCTTGTTGGATCGTGGTTGGACACCAACAAAGGTGCTGCAAGACGCACTTGTTGAAGGTATGCGAATAGTCGGAATCGACTTTCGTGACGGAATTTTATTTGTGCCTGAAGTTTTGCTTTCAGCAAATGCGATGAAAGGTGGAATGGCGATATTGCGACCACTCCTAGCCGAGACTGGTGCAGAGTCAGTTGGCAAAGTTGTTATCGGTACCGTCAAAGGCGACATTCATGACATTGGCAAAAATTTAGTGGCGATGATGATGGAAGGTGCTGGTTTCGAAGTTGTTGATCTTGGAATCAATACAGATGTCAATAAATACCTTGCAGCACTTGAAGAGCACAAGCCAGACATTCTCGGAATGTCGGCTCTACTGACAACGACAATGCCTTACATGAAAGTCGTTGTTGACACAATGAAAGAAAAAGGCATTCGCGATAAGTACATCATTCTCGTTGGTGGCGCGCCGCTAAACGAAGAGTTCAGTGTTGCCGTCGGTGCTGATGCCTATTGTCGTGATGCTGCGGTTGCATCCGAAACTGCCAAGCAACTCGTCGGTGCTCGTCGCTTGCGAAATGCCGAACCACCTGGCCCATCAGTCGCCTAAGTTTTAGTTTGCGATGTCATCTGACACGCGTCCGTTAATAATTGCTTGTGGTGCACTAGCCACTGAGCTTCGTGCTGTGCTTCGTGCTTCTGGAGTAGACGAGTCCATTGAGATTAAATATCTGCCAGCGAATTTACACAATCGTCCCGAAAACATCACGCCGCAAGTTGCCGAATTGCTGGAACAAAACCTTGAGCGACCAACCTTTGTTGCGTATGCCGATTGCGGAACTGGTGGTCATTTAGATCTTCTCCTCGAAAAATATCCAACTGTGAGACGCTTGCCTGGCGCACACTGTTACGAGTTTTTCGCCGGTACGACTGATTTCTTAAATGCACATGATGAAGAACCAGGAACTTTCTACTTGACTGATTTTCTCGCTAAGCATTTTGACGCGCTGGTCTGGCAGGGTCTCGGTTTAGAAGATCATCCAGAACTGCTGAGTGCTTATTTTGGCAACTATCGTCGTGTCGTGTTGTTTTCTCAAACTGTTGACCCAGAAATTGTGAGCGCTGGGCAAGATGCTGCTCAGAAACTCGGTCTGACGTTTGAGCATCGCCATGTCGGTTTGAAACATTTTGCCGACGCGATACCGGTTTTATTCAAATCGGTGAGCAAATCAGATGAAACCAAGGGAGAATAACTAGTGCCTCGCGGAAGTAACGAAGTGATTGTAATTATGTGGCGTGATATCCCGGCACAAGTAAACGCGCAAGCCGGTCGCGAACGCAAGCAAGTGCAACTCTCAGATAAGTTTCAGCGGGCGATTGATCGTGCAAAGCGTAAAGCGCATATTTATACGGCCGATGAAGATATAGCCCAGTGGCGCCGAATAAGTTTGCCCCTTGTTGGAGATCTTGCCGAAGCGGCGCAACGCGAAGCAGATCGACTTGACAGCGAATATTCGCGCGAACGACTAGGGAGATTGGCATTCGCCGGCGGATACGAAGCCGATGTCGACAATACTGCAATTAGCGCTGATGCGTTGTTGGCTTTAGAAGAACTCGAAGAAAACGAATAAAGAAAGAAAACTTATGACAGACACAGTACTTTCGTCAGAAACTAAAGAAGTTGTAATCGGTTTCGGGCGACCATTCGTGATGATTGGCGAACGAATTAACCCAACTGGGCGCAAACTTCTTGCAGCCGAAATGAAAGAAGGCAACTTCAGCCGTGTTGAGTCTGATGCGTTGGCACAAGTAGTTGCGGGCGCTCACATGCTTGATGTCAATGCTGGGATCCCTCTGGCTGATGAGCCTGCATTGCTAGCAAAAGCAATTCAACTCGTGCAGTCAATCACTGATGTCCCGTTGTCAATTGACTCTTCAATTATCGCAGCACTCGAAGCAGGGCTTGCTGTATACAGAGGTAAGGCACTTGTCAACTCTGTAACTGGCGAAGAAGCCAATCTTGAGCGCGTGCTTCCGCTCGTTGCTAAATACGGTGCTGCAGTTGTTGCGATCTCTAACGATGAGACAGGCATCAGCATGGATCCAGATGAGCGTTTCGCTGTCGCAAAAAAAATCGTTCAGCATGCTGCTGATTACGGCATCCCAGCGTGCGATGTCGTCGTTGATCCACTAGTTATGCCAATTGGGGCAATGGGTGATGCAGGTCGCACAGCATTCAAAATCATTCGTCGTTTGCGCGAAGAACTAAAAGTCAATACGATTTGTGGTGCTTCAAACGTCAGTTTTGGTATTCCATCGCGTAATAACATCACGGGCACATTCTTGGCAATGGCAATTGGCGCTGGCATGACTTCGGCAATTATGAATCCAATGCACCCAGAAGTAAAAACACTTGTGATGGCTGCAGACGTGCTTGTTGGTAATGACGAAAACTGCTCGGCTTGGATTCGCGCTAACCGAGACCCTAACGAAGTTAACGCCGATCGTGCCGCTCGAAATAGTCGTGGTCGACGCAAGACTGAATAATTAAAAACATGGAACGCCGTGTCGTCTTTACGCCGTCTGGACTAGATGGCGTTGTTCAGGACGGCGTAACTGTTCTTGAAGCCGCCCGACAACTAGGTGCCGATATTGACTCTGTCTGCGGTGGCCGCGGAATTTGTGGTCGTTGTCAGATCACACCTTCTACCGGAGTGTTTGCAAAGTGGGGAATCACTGTAAATGACTCCTCGCTATCAGAACCCGCTGAAACAGAAACTAACTACCGCGCGAAGCGTGCTCTGGTTGAAGGCAATCGTTTAGGTTGCGCCGCGCGAATTTGTGGCGATGTCGTAATTGATGTTCCCGCGATTAGCCAAGTGCATAAGCAAATCGTGCGAAAAGATTTAGATCTCGAGCCGATAACTGTTGACCCGAGTTTTAGTTTGTACTATCTGACGATTCCAGAAGCACAACTCGGTGACTCAGTCAGTGCCGCAGATGCGCTCGCTAACGCAGTTGCTGCACAACACAAAGTAAAAGCACCGCAAGTTGCGCGTCGTGCGCTCAGCACTTTGCACTCGGCGATGGCTAAAACTGATGGCGAAGTAACAGTCGCGGTTCGTCATACAAAGAACCTTGACCAAATAGTTGCAGCCTGGCCCGGCTTTGTTGATGCGGCATACGGCATCGCAGTTGATGTTGGTTCAACAACTGTTGCTGGCCATTTGTGTGAACTTTTAACTGGCGAAATTATTGGCAGTTACGGATTAATGAATCCGCAAATTCGTTTTGGTGAAGACTTAATGAGTCGTGTCTCGTATGTGATGATGAATCCAGGTGGTGATCGTGAATTAACAAAAGCGATCAGGCTTGCGCTCGATGACCTCGTAGGTAATCTCGTGACGAGTGCTGGCATTTCTCGAGCAAGTGTTTTAGAAATCACAATTGTCGGCAACCCGATCATGCACCACATCGTGTTGGGTATCGACCCAACTCCGCTTGGAATGGCACCGTTTGTATTGGCGACCAATGAGTCGGTTAGTGGTTGGGCCAACGAACTTGATCTTGATTTGCCGAATGCAAGTTATTATGTCGGACCGTGCATTGCCGGTCATGTTGGCGCAGATACAGCAGCAGCGATTCTTGCTGAAGGTCCGCATCGTTCAAAAGAAATGCAACTGTTAGTTGACATCGGAACCAACGCCGAAATTGTTCTTGGCAATACTGTTCATCAGTTCGCGGCGTCAAGCCCGACAGGGCCTGCTTTTGAGGGGGCTCAAATTAGTGCAGGTCAGCGTGCAACTGCCGGCGCAATAGAACATGTTCGCATTGATCGTGAGACTCTCGAGCCACGAATCAAAGTAATTGGATCAGATTTATGGAGCAACGAAATAGGTTTCGCCGAGTCACTTGGTGACACCGCGATTACCGGGATTTGTGGTTCTGGAATTATCGAAGTGATTGCCGAAATGTATTTGAGTGGAATCATTGACACCGATGGCGTTGTACGTGGCGAATTGTCGGCAAAATCTAAACGGATAGTCGGCGATGATCGAACTTTTTCATATTTGTTCTATGAGCATGGTGAGACAAAATTATTTGTAACACAAAATGATGTTCGTGCAATTCAGTTAGCCAAGGCAGCATTGCGAGCGGGCATAGATTTACTTGTCGAACACGCTGGCTCGCCAGTTGTGCACGACATTCGACTTGCCGGCGCTTTTGGCGCTCACATTGATCCGGTTTACGCAATGGTGCTTGGACTCGTGCCTGATTGTCCAGTAGCGGGTGTGCGTTCGGTTGGTAATGCTGCAGGTGCTGGCGCAGTCCAGTCTTTGCTCTCACGAAAATTACGAAATGAAATGGAAGAAACGGTTCGAGGTGTAACCAAAATTGAGACAGCCACCGAGCCCCGTTTTCAACAATTATTCGTTGAAGCAATGGCATTTCCTCACAAAACTGCGCTGACACCAAATCTTGCAACAGTTATTGATCTACCAGTTAGGTCTGAGTCGGCGAATGATGGCTCTGGACGTTCCGGTCGCCGACGCCGATCCACTGGTGGCGTGGCAGAATAGAGCCAATGACTGATGTAGCGCGAACTAAACGCTCAGGCGGGCGTGCTGGTCGACAAACTTTGCGATCATCACACGAGCCAGAACGTGATGCGTTCATCACTCGGCTTATCAAGCCGTATGAACTTGTTTCTGATGAAGGTCTTGAAATCATTGAACACAATGCAGACACAATTCTTGAAGAAGTAGGCATCGAAGTTCGCGATTATCCATCGGCGATTGCGCGATTCAAAGAAGCTGGTGCTGATGTCACTGGCACTCGGGTCAGGTTTCCACGTGGGATGTGTCGCAAAATAATTTCAGCAACTGCGCCGAGTATTTACACTCAACACGCCCGCAACCCGCTTAACAATGTGCAAATTGGTGGAGATGCGACTGTGTTCGCACCGAACTACGGATCGCCCTTTGCTTACGACATTGACAACGGTCGCCGCTATGCGACAATCACCGACTTTCAAAATTTTGTAAAACTTGCGTACATGTCGCCGCGCATCCATCACTCAGGCGGAACAGTTTGCGAGCCAGTTGATATTCCGGTTAGCAAGCGTCACCTTGACATGGTTTACGCGCACATCAAATACAGCGACAAAGGTTTCATGGGTTCGGTTACTGCTGGAGAACGCGCACAAGACAGTGTCGAATTAGCACGCATTGGTTTTGGTGGTGACTTGCAAGATCGAACAGTGATGACAAGTTTAATTAATGCATCTTCGCCGTTGGTTTGGGATGCATCAATGCTCGCGTCGGCAGAGGTTTATGCATTAAACAATCAGGCGACAATTATTACTCCGTTCATTTTGGCTGGTGCAATGGCTCCGTCAACATCTGCTGGTGTCGCGACTCAAACTCTTGCTGAGTCACTCGCTGGCATGACATTCACGCAGCTCGTACGTCCAGGTGCCCCAGTGATCATGGGCTCTTTTGCTTCTTCGATGTCAATGCAAACTGGTGCACCAACATTCGGTACGCCTGAACCAGCAATTGTTTTGTACACAATGGCCGCGCTTGCACGCCGACTCGGTGTTCCGTTTCGTTCTGGTGGTTCGTTGACCGCCTCAAAACTTCCAGATGCACAGGCTGCTTATGAAAGCGCAGCGACTTTGATTCCGACATTAATGGCTGGCACAAATTTTGTTTTACACGCGGCAGGTTGGCTTGAAGGTGGTCTCGCAATTGGTTACGAAAAATTTATTTTGGACGACGATCAACTCGGAATGATGGCGACCTTCGCCAAAGGCTTAGATATTTCGCCTAATGGGCAGGCCCTCGATGCAATTCGCGAAAATCCACCTGGTAATCACTTTCTCGGTACAGCGCACACTCTTGCGAACTTTGAGTCGGCCTTCTATCGCTCAACTACCTCAGATAATTCAAGTTATGAACAATGGCTTGAAGACGGTGGAGACGATTCGGCTAAGCGTGCAAACAAGATTTGGAAGGAGCGACTCGCAAGTTATGTTGCTCCGCCACTTGACGATGCGATTGATGAAGAACTTAAAGAATATATTGCTAAACGCAAGAGTGTGTTGCCCGACACGTTTGCTTAAGTCGTTTAGAGCCAATATTGGCTTGACGCTGTGTTTGTTGGCAACTTGCCTCTAGTATTTTGACAATGTCAATCTTTTCTCGCCTAAAAAAATCATCCATTGAAGTAAGCCCAGCAGTAAAAAATCTGGTAAGTAGTATGCGCTACGAGCTCATCCCAATGAAGAGTATTGAGCAAGCAATTTTAGATTTACCAACTGGTGCGCCAGTTTCTGTTACTTGCTCGCCAGTAAAAGGCATCTCGGCGACACAAGAGATTTCGGCGCGACTAATTGCTTCTGGACATGAAGTCGTGCCACATTTTGCGGCGCGACTTGTTGAGTCTCGTGAGCATGTTCAAAAACTCGCGACTTGGGTTCGCGAGCAAGGTATCAAAGAAGTTTTTTTAATTGCTGGTGACGCAGAAAAGCCTGCTGGACCGTATTCAGATGGCATTGAACTATTGCGTGACTTTTTAGATAGCAATAGCGGTGTTTCTCGAGTTGGTTTCGGAAGTTACCCGGACGGCCATGCGTTCATTAGTCGTGAAGCATTGAGCACTGCGCTATATGACAAGCAAAAACTTTTACAAGAAGCTGGTGTTCAAGGTCTTGCATCAACGCAGATGTGTTTTGATGTAGCGCAAATTCGTCAGTGGCTAAAAGCCGAACGCGATAACGGGTTTACAGTTCCGGTGCAACTCGGTGTGCCGGGAGTTGTTGATCGTGCCCGCTTGATGAGCCTTGGTGTGCGCGTCGGTGTGGGAGCGTCAATGCGTTACCTCAGCAAAAACAAAGCCTCAATAATGAAGATGCTTTCGCCAGGTGGCTACGACCCAACAGAACTAGTTGCAGGTTTAGCAAAAGATGCTCAGTCTCTAAATATCGTTGGTCTGCATTCATTTACGTTTAATAGCGTTGCCGATACTGCAGCCTGGCAGCAAGAAGTGCTCGCAAATTAATGAAAGCTGATGTCGTCGTAATTGGTGCTGGTGTTATTGGCGGTGCAGTTGCTTTAGAACTCGCCAAGGCTGGCCGATCGGTTGTAATTGTTGATAAAGGTTCGGCTGCTGGCGCTGGTTCAACATCGGCTTCGTCGGCGATCATTCGTTTTAGTTATTCAACTCATGATGCAGTGTTGATGGCCTGGGAGTCGGCATCAATCTGGGAAAACTGGGCTGAATATCTTGGCGCTATCGATCCTGATGGAATGGCAAAATTCATTCGAACTGGCTATTTGGTTTATCGAACCGCAGGTTACGACGGCGAGTCGGTTCGAAAAATTTGGGAAGACATCGGCATTCCATATGAAATTCTTAGTGCTGATCAACTTCGCAAAAAGTTTCCTGCGCTTGATGCCAACAGTTACTGGCCACCAAAACGAATTGATGACCCGGCCTTTGGTGATGATGCCGTTGGAGAACTCTCTGGTCTTTACGATCCGCTTAGTGGGTTTATGGATGACCCGATGTTGGCTGCGCATAATTTAATTAACGCCGCAAAAGTTCTCGGTGCGCAGACTCGGTTCAAAGAAGAAGTGGTGTCAATTAACAATGACGGAACTCGTATAACTGGCGTGACTCTCGCATCTGGTGAGCATATTGATGCATCAATTGTCGTTAACGCTGCTGGTCCACACGCCAGCAAAATAAATAAAATCGCTGGTGTTCTCGACGAAATGAATATTCGTCATCGACCACTACGACAAGAGGTTTATGTCGCACCAGCGCCAAATGGTTTCAAACTTGAAGACAATGTCCCGGTTGTCGCAGATCTAGATACTGGTATTTATTTTCGACCGCATCTCGGTGGCACAATAAATCTTGGTGGCACTGAGCCAGCGTGTGATGAGTTGCATTGGATAGATGACGCCGATGACTGGCGCCAAGAGACAACCGTTGAGATTTGGGAGACGATGATGTTGCGACTTGCGCGACGGATGCCTGAATTCGGTGTACCAGTTTCGCCGTCAGGGATTGGCGCGCTCTATGATGCAACTGACGACTGGGTGCCGATTTACGATCGCTCAAGTATTGATGGGTTCTTCATGGCATGCGGTACAAGCGGCAATCAATTCAAGAATGCGCCACTGGCGGCTATATTTATTCGCTTATTGATCGAAGCCGCAGAGGCTGGTCGAAATCACGATATTGACCCAATCTCTTATATCGGTCCACGTTCTGGGCGTGCGATCAATATCGGTGCGTTCTCTCGTTTACGTGAAGTACAAAATACATCTGGAACCGTAATGGGATAACTGCTTCGGTTTTGAAGAACCTGCGATACTTGAATATGCGTACATCTCTTAGTGATCTTCTTGCAACAGGAAAGATAATTCTTGCCGATGGTGCGACGGGGACAAACTATTTTGCACTCGGTTTAACTTCAGGTGAGCCACCAGAGTTTTGGTTGGATTCGCATCCCGAACGAGTGACGGGTTTGCATCAACAATTCGTTGATGCTGGTGCTGACGTCATTTTGACTAATACATTCGGTGCGAACCGACATCGTTTGAAATTGCACAACGCTCAGGCTCGAACATATGAACTAGCAAAACGAGCCGCCGAACTCGCACGCCAAGTTGCCGATGCTTGTTCGCGACCGGTAGTCGTTGCAGGTTCGGTTGGTCCGACGGGCGAACTTTTTGATCCGCTTGGTGCTCTGACCCCCGCAGAAGCGATTGACACATTTGAAGAGCAAATTCGTGGACTTAAAGACGGAGGCGCCGATGTTGCGTGGATAGAAACCATGTCGGCAATTGAAGAAGTTCAGGCCGCGGCGCAGGCGGCAATTAATGTTGGTATGCCATATGTTTCGACTTGCAGTTTTGATACTGCTGGGCGCACGATGATGGGATTGAAACCCGATGGCTTGGCCGCAGTTTTTGCTGGTCTCTCAGTTCAGCCAGTTGCGATGGGAGCGAATTGCGGCGTCGGTGCTTCAGATATTTTAGTTACAGCAATCGAGATGGCAGCGTCTGCTGCAACTGTTGGTGTGCCGATTGTTGCCAAAGGTAATTGTGGTATTCCCCGATTTGAGGGAATCGAAATTAAATATTCAGGCACGCCAGAACTTATGGCACGATATTCAGATATGGCGATTGATGCAGGCGTGCGGATTGTCGGCGGTTGTTGCGGAACCTCGCCAGAACATCTTGCAGCAATGCGACTTGCGATCGACAGTCATACGGCTGGACCAATGCCAACTATTGAATCAATCATTCAAGAAATCGGTCCACTCACAAATAAGCCACCTACCGACAACGATCCAAATCACCGCAAATCCCGCCGCAGTAGATAGTTTTGCATAATTACAAAAAGCAAATCAGATTTCTCTTCTTAATTATCGTTGGAGGTCTGTTGTTGAACGGGTGCTCTCGTTCGCAAAATAGTGATGACAATGGCAAAGTTAAAGTATTTGGAGTTTACGCAAGTCCGAAAGAAGAGCAATTCGCTGCAGTAATTGATGCTGCGCTCAGATCTGCGGCAGATAATGGAAAAATTAAGTATTCATTTATCGACAGAATTGGATACGACGGAGACATGGAACGGGTCCTGTCAGAAATCTGCCTGAAAGAAGACTCTGCAATCATTATTGGTGACGGGTTTGGCAATGAGGAATCTGTTCGTAAAGTTGCCGCAAATTGTCTAAAGAAGATTTTTATTTTTGCCCAAGACGGAGAGTCAATCGATCCAAATCTTGCAGTCTTCGAAAATACGGCTCATGAAACTGCATACTTGGTTGGGATTGTTGCTGGTGGATCAACAAAGTCCAACGTAATTGGTGTCGTTGGTGCCAGACCTCTTGCGCAGGCCAATCGTCTTGCAAACGCATTTATCGCTGGAGCAATTTTCAGTAATCCAGACATCACAGTGAAGACTTCGTTTAATGATAGTTTTTTCGACTCGTCGCTTGCGCAAGAATCCACGGCAGAACAAATTGCGTCAGGTGTGGATGTTATTTATGCACTCTGTTCGGGAGTAATCGAAGCTGTCAAAAATACTCAAGTCTCGGTGATCGAAAATGTATCTATTCAAACCGAAAAGGCTCCGAATTCCGTCCTGACTTCTTTAATCTGGGATATTCAGCCAACTATTAATCATCTAATAGATCAGGTCGCAAATAGAGCATTTAAAGTTACCGATATTGATTATCGTTTATCAAGTGCGAGAAGTTTTTCATCGCTGGCAACTCTGAACCCAAGGCTTGTTTCTAATGATCTTGCTTTAAGGGTTTCAGATCGACTGGCAGCGATTCAAAGTGGAGCATTTCAAGTAGTGATTAACGATCAGCAACCTGCCGCCACTGTCCGTGCTCGTGGTTAGAGCGAATCCATGGTCGGTAGCGATTAGCGGTTTTTGATAATTTGTTTCAAACGGTTATCAGGAGTTGGGCGAGCGCCGAGATGCTCAATTACCCAGGCTGCAACTTTGGTAGCAAAGATCGCGGCATCAACCGCAGAGTTTGAGTTCAGATAGTGCGCGAGAAATGCGCCAGCGAACGAGTCACCAGCACCTGTCGCATCGACAAGATTGTTTGTTGCTGGAGGGATCTGCGTTGAAGCCTGACCATCAAAAACAAGTGCGCCGTCGGCGTCAAGTTTAAGAATAATTAATGCCTCGCTATAAATTTTCGCGAGCGATCTGACAATATCGTCCGGCTCATTACAGCCGGTAAGAACTCGACCTTCTTCATAATTTGGAAAGAGAATACTTATATCAAGATCTTTTGTCCAAGACAAAAACTGATCAATGCCCATTTCTTGAATCATCTGAAACGATGCCGGATCAAACGAAATCGTTAACCCTTGTTGCTTTGCAATTTGCGCTGCTGTGCGTGATGCTGATCTCGGAGGATCAGTGAAAAAACTCCACGCCGTTAGATGCAAATGATTTGCAGACAAGATAACTTGCTTTGGCAACTCAGAAGGAATCAAATAAAAGTCTGCACCATGCCCAGAAACCATGCTTCGCTCTCCGCTTTGGTCTACGAAAACAGCAACGCTTCCCGTCTTGTGTGCTTCGGTCTCAACAAGATGGTGGACGACTGATTCGCTTTCAAGATCTTCGCGAGCAAGTTGGCCAAAGCGGTCTCTGCCGATCTTGCCAATGAAATGGGTCTCAAGACCGCATCGCTGAGCCCACACCGCCAAGTTCGCAGCACTGCCGCCTGGGGTTAGCATCACTTCGCCAAATGAGTCGCCACCCTTAAGCAGATTGTTGTTCGTGCGGATCAGAACATCCCAGGCGAAGTCGCCAATCACGCAAAGAGAATTTGGCATCGCTTTAACGGTATCGCCACTTGCTTCTAGTGAGCTATCGACGATCCATTGCGAGATTCTGACGCCGCAAGTAAAGCAACGGCACCAATTACAAATACGGCACCAATGACACGCGGCGTAGTTAAGGGTTCACCGAGAAACACGACGCCCGCAATGATTGACGACACCGGTTCAAATGTTTGCAGCACGGCTGTCTTACCGGTACCGATTAGTTTCATGCCTGCATATAAACATGCTGTTGGGATAACAGTTGCGACAGCAGCCAGCATAAAAACGCTACTCCAGCCATTTATTGTTTTAGGAAAGTCCATCGGAACCGACAATGGCGCTGCGAAATAATAAATGACAAACGAACTGGCTGCGCCAAACATCACGATCGTGACGCCAGTTAGGAGATCAACCTGCGGCAATACCTGAGAACTAAAAACTACATAAAACGAATATTCAACCGCGACAATTAAAACAAGAACGATGCTAAATGTGTCACCGCTACCAACTTGCCCAGCGGCAATTACAACGCCAATAAATGTTGACGCTAAACACACAACAATAATTCGACTGGGTTTGGTTCCGAGTAGCCACCATGACAACAACACAACAATCACTGGTCCACATGAGACGATGATGATTGCCAGTCCGCTATCAATATTTTTTAGTGCAGTGAAATATAAGAGTGTGGCAATGAAATATCCAAAAGCACCCAGCAAGAACAGTTTGGTAAAGATCATTGGCTTTGGCCAGGTTGCGTCACGCGAAAACAGTTTTCTGACAGCGAGCATCAGCACAGTCGCAACTACAAAGCGCGCCAGCAGGGTGCCGACAACGCTTGCACCATTGTCGTACGCGAAATTCGCGAAAGTAGGTGAAAGTCCAAACCCAATACTGCTGACAAATATCAGCGCTACACCCAGCAGATTCGGATTCTTACGCACCAGGTACATCCACTAACCCGTCGGTTGACAAGTCATAGAGAATGTCAAAGTGATTATGTTTTGGTATTTCTCGAGTGATCGCAGGTGAGTGTGTTTTTTCATTGTCCCATGCTGATGCGAATTCACGTGACTGTCGCTTAAACTCATCAGTCTCATTTTCTCCCCAGATGATAGTTAACGGTGTGTCTAAGGCTTGAGAAACGAAATTTATTGGCGAGAGGCGCTTGGCAGATTCTGAATTAAGTTGTATTGCTTCGTTGACTGATGTTCTCGTGATCGGTTCGAGTTCAAAAATCCCTGAGACAAGCACCACTCGTGCAAATTTTGCAGTGATGCTGCTTAAAGCCATTGCAATCAAATGCGCCCCCGCAGAGTGGCCGATCAATGTGATGTTTGCGGCATCGTAGTTTTTCTGCAGAAAATGAATTGCTCTTTGAGTTTGGTCGACGAGTGTTTGGAGCGATTCTTGAGGGCATAGCGAATAATTTATCGAGGCATAGTCAAAACCAAGTCGTTGCCAGTCAGGTGTCAAAAAAGTCCCGTCGTCGGCGCTGAGGCGACGCCAAAATCCACCGTGAACGAAGGCGACTAAATTACGGGTGTCTGTAGGTTTGGTTTCAGGTTCAGTGTGTGGTGCGAACCACATCCACTCGTCGGCGTGCGGACCATACTGCAGCTTTTCGTGTCGGATATTTTGACGCGAGTTGACGCCAGCGGTGGCGTAGTGATCTAAATATTTTTGTATATTTTCGACGCGCGAAGCGGGTGTATATTCGCGTTCGAGTTCGACAGGGCTGTAGTCGCGCCAACTCATACAATTTTGATGCACTCGCACACAAGTCAAATCTATTGCATCGTTGTGCTACTAAGGTTATTGCGTGTTAACCACCTGGTCGTCTCACAGAATTTCATCTAGAGGTTTTAATTTGCATCATCGATTGGTGCTGTGGTTGGTGGGCTTACTGTTGCTCACAAGATTCTCACCAATTCCCGCGTTACTAACAGTTTTAGTTGTGTCTTTGCAGGTTGCTCTTGGCGAGTCGCTGCTCGGACGGTTCTCTGGATTTAATGAAATATCAAGTTTGGCCAAAGTTGGGCTCGGATTCTGTGTTGGGGCAACCATCTCGACTTTTTTTTACGTCTTCGTAGTGACTTTCACTAGTGCAATGGTCGCGATTATTTCTCAGATTATTTTGTTTGTATTGGCATCTCTATTGCGTCGGATGCAAATCAGTTCAACCAATGTGCAGGCGACGAGCGAAGAGCTCGGTGCAGTTAAATGGCTAGCAGTAGTTGCCCTGTTGGGTTTATCGCCAAATTGGTTTTGGCCGGTGCC
>CAMATY010000006.1 GCA_945861325.1 Ferrithrix thermotolerans DSM 19514 | reverse complement strand
GGTCTGCGCATGGGAACTTTGTCGTTTAGTTTCGTGCCGATTCTTTGTGGTTCAGCTTTCAAAAACAAAGGTGTACAACAAATGTTGGACGCAATTGTTGACTACATGCCGTGCCCATTAGATATTCCGCCAGCCGCAGGCACCAACATTAAGGGTGACGAACATATTTCACGCACTTCCGATGAAAAAGGTCCGTTTGCCGCGCTCGCGTTCAAGATTGTTGCCGATCCATTTGGTCGCTTGACGTACTTCCGCGTTTATTCAGGCACGATCACTAAGGGTGATGAGGTTTATAACTCAGTAAAAGAAAAGCGTGAGCGCGTCGGTCGTTTGTTGTTGATGCATGCCAACCAACGCGAAGACATCGAATTTGCAATGGCTGGAGACATCGTTGCTGGTCTTGGTTTCAAAGATGTAACAACTGGCGACACACTTTGCGATCGCAACGATCCAATTATTTTGGAGCGCATGATTTTTCCGGAGCCAGTTATTCACGTGGCAATTGAGCCAAAAACCAAAAACGATCAAGACAAACTTGGCAAAGCACTTAAGTCGTTGTCTGACGAAGACCCAACCTTCAGAGTTCGCACAGATATTGAAACTGGTCAGACCGTAATTTCAGGAATGGGCGAGTTACACCTTGAAATTCTTGTTGACCGCATGCAACGAGAGTTCGCCGTTGACGCAACTGTTGGCAAACCACAAGTTGCATATCGCGAAACGATTACCAAGAAAATTGAAAACATCGAATACCGACACATTAAACAAACTGGTGGTTCTGGTCAGTTCGCAGTTGTCAAAGTAACGATCGAGCCAAGTGGCCCGGGCGGCGGCTATCAATTTGAAGACGAAATCACCGGCGGACGAATTCCGCGTGAATACATTCAGCCTGTAAATCAAGGTATTCAGTCGGCACTCGACAATGGTGTGCTCGCTGGTTACCCAACAGTTGACGTAAAAGTTTCACTTATGGATGGCCAATACCACGATGTTGACTCAAGTGAAATGGCGTTCAAAATCGCCGGTCAGATGGTCTTCCGCAAGGCAGCACAACTTGCCAAACCAGTACTTCTTGAACCGATAATGGCCGTCGAAGTTGTTACTCCAGAGGACTACATGGGTGATGTGATTGGCGATCTCTCAAGCCGTCGAGGTCGGATTGAAGGCATGGAAGCAAACGGAAACGCACAAATCGTAAAGTCACAGGTTCCGCTTTCCGAAATGTTCGGATACAGTACAGACTTGCGTTCTCGCACACAAGGGCGTGCGACTTATACGATGCAGTTTCATTCGTATCAGCAAGTGCCCGAAGCAATATCAATAGAAATCATCAAGCGCGTGCGTGGCGAATAGCCAAGCCTGCCAAAGTTTCAGAAGTAACTACAGATAACGACAATTAATAGGGAGAAGAACAATGAGTAAAGCGAAATTCGAGCGCGTCAAGCCACACGTCAACATCGGCACGATGGGTCACATTGACCACGGCAAAACAACATTGACAGCAGCGATCTCAAAGACACTCGCAGGCAAGGGTCTTGCCGAGTACACACCTTTCGATCAAATCGACAAGGCACCTGAAGAGAAGGCTCGTGGTATTACTATCTCGATTGCTCACATTGAGTACAACACCGAGAAGCGTCACTACGCACACGTTGACATGCCAGGTCACGCTGACTACATCAAGAACATGATCACTGGTGCTGCTCAAGTAGACGGTGCAATTTTGGTAGTAGCAGCAACTGACGGTCCAATGCCACAAACTCGTGAGCACGTTCTTCTTGCTCGTCAAGTTGGTGTGCCATACATCGTTGTTGCTCTTAACAAGTCAGACTCAGTTGATGACGAAGACATGTTGCAACTTGTTGAAGAAGAAGTTCGTGACTTGCTCACCTCGTACGAGTTCGACGGCAAGAATTGCCCAGTCGTTCGCGTCTCGGCGCTCAAAGCCCTCGAAGGCGATGCAGCATGGCAAGAAAAGATCATGGAGCTGATGAATGCTTGTGACAACTCAATCCCAGAGCCAAAGCGTGAACTTGACAAGCCTTTCTTGATGCCAATTGAAGACGTGTTCACGATCACTGGTCGTGGAACCGTAGTTACTGGCAAAGTTGAGCAAGGCAAAGTTCACACCGGCGACGAAATTGAAATCGTTGGTCTTCGTGACACACAAAAGACTGTTTGCACCGGAGTAGAAATGTTCCGCAAGTTGCTCGACGAAGGTCAAGCAGGCGACAACATTGGTGCCCTTCTTCGTGGAACTAAAAAAGAAGAAGTTGAGCGCGGTCAAGTGTTGTGTGCACCAGGTTCAATTACCCCGCACACGAACTTCGAAGGTCAGGTCTACGTATTGAAGAAAGAAGAAGGCGGACGCCATAAGCCTTTCTTCAACAATTACCGGCCACAGTTCTTCTTTCGAACAACTGACGTAACTGGAACCGTTGAACTTCCAAAGGGCACAGAAATGGTTATGCCTGGCGACAACGTGACAATGACTGTCGAACTCGGCAAGGCAATCGCCATGGTTGAAGGTCTTCGCTTCGCAATTCGTGAAGGCGGTCGCACAGTAGGTGCTGGTCGCGTAACGAAGATTCTCAAGTAGATCGTTTTAGAACCGGTTCACACTGATGGCACAAAGCATCCGTATCCGTCTCAAGGCGTTTGATCACCAGAACATCGACGAGTCAGCAAAGAAAATCGTTGAGACTGTGACTCGCACGAGTGCGACGGTGCGTGGACCGATTCCATTGCCTACCGACAAGCATCGGTTCACGGTTATTCGTGGTCCGCACGTTGACAAAGATTCGCGCGAACATTTTGAAATGCGAATTCACAAACGCTTGATTGACATTGTTGATCCAAACGCCAAAACAATTGACAGCCTCCAACGCTTAGAACTTCCTGCTGGCGTTGACATCGAAATCAAAATCCAAAACTCTTAACAACAACATTGGGTTTAGTTTTGGGTCTAATTTTTAGATCTAGTTTTTGGATCTAGTTTTAAATCGATGCAGTGCATTTATTGTGAGAGCGAAAATCTGGTCAGAGAGCCTTCATTCTCTGACTTTCGCACGATTACTTCAGACGTTAAACCATGGCGTCGGGGTTTGAACATCGCTATTTGCAAAGATTGTGGGTTTCCGCAGGCTGAAGTAAATGATGAGTGGCAGAAATCTGCATCCGAAATCTACAGCGATTACGCCTCGTATTATCAGACCAGCGATAACGATCAGACGGTGTTTATTGATGGCGCATCGTCTGGGCGCGGGGAACTGTTCGTTGATTCAGTGGTAAAAACCTGCCAAACCCGAACAGGTGGATCAGTTCTTGACTTTGGTTGCGGCGCAGGCACTTTACTTTGGTCATTCTCCAAGTTGAGAAGTGACTTCAATCTGTTTGGGTTCGACCTTGATGATCGTGAACTAAATAAAGTTTCACAGATCCCAAATTTTAAGAAACTGATTGTTGGAGAACTTGATCAAAATTTAAAGTTCGATTTGATTTCGATGTCCCACTCGCTTGAGCACCTAACTTCGCCATTTGAAACCATGAAATTGCTGAGCACGATGCTGAACGAAAATGGTCATTTAGTAATCGCCGTCCCTGATTGCTCGAAGGATCCGTTTAAGTTGCTGATCGCTGACCATTGTTCGCATTTTTCAACGCCGACCCTCACGCTATTTCTTGAGCGAGCTGGCTTTGAAGTTGTGCGAATTGAGTCTCGTCTTGAAACACGAGAATGTTGGGCTGTATGTAAACCTTTGAAAACATCGGCTAATTCGAGAAATTCTGGCTTGCCAGATACTGCTTGGGTTGGTGACTCGATTCGTTGGCTGACTGAAGTAAGAAAGCATGCGATGCAACTGGCCAAGTCGAAATCTTTTGGAATTTTTGGAACATCGATCAACGCATTGTGGTTGTTTGGTGAATGTGAGTTGGATGTTAAGTTTTTCGTTGACGAAGATCTCTCCCGAGTAGGTAAGAAGTTATATGGCCGACCGGTGATAAACCCGAGTGAAGTTTTGCCAGGGGCGACCGTTTATCTGCCTTTCATTCCGTCGCTTGCTGAGAAAATTGCCACACGACTCAACGGCAGTGAAGTGCTATGGGCAGTTCCACCAAGTGTTGACTAGAGATTCTGCTCAGTTCAAAACGATGAGATCTAAGAATCCATTAAGATTTGCGCATTCTCAGCGAAATATAAAGCCATTTCGCGATAGAAACTAAGTCATGAGCGATTACTCCCGGTTTGATTCAGACAGCCAGTCAACTAACGAGTCCGTTAGCCAATCAACTAGCCAACTTGAAAATTCTTCTGGTTCAACAAAGTTGCCGCCACCATCGCTATCGCAGTTCGCCGGCAATCAACAGGCATCTAGATATAACTCAAACAAGCCAAAACGAGTTCGGTTGCCTTTTGTGGTTGTGGGGGTCTCGACCTTGTTCGGTCTAATCGGCGGAATTTCTGGCACTTTTGTTGCCAACGAAATCAATTTTCAGGGATACGGTTCAAAAAAATCGGTAACTCAGTTGATATCTCCACCAATTATTGTTTCGACAGACGGAAGCCAAAAAGTTGACTCATTGATCGCAAAAGTTGCACTGCGCCTCGCTAATAGCGTTGTCACGATCACTGCGACTCTTAGTGACGCAAATGGAAACGGTCGCGCAGTTGGCACAGGACTCGTGCTTACATCGAACGGCGAAATATTGACGAATGCCCATGTGGTTGAAGGTGCAACCGAAGTTGTCGTGCGTTTGGCTGGCGAGACCGAGCCACGAATTGCAAAAGTATTAGCAACTGACGTCGGCAACGACTTGGCATTAATCAAAGTTGACGCAACTGGTCTGATCGTAGCTACCTTTGCTAAACCGGGCAGCGTAAATATTGGTGATTCGGTAATTGCAATCGGATATGCGCTGGCATTAGACGGCGGGCCGACGGTTACTTCGGGAATTGTCTCGGCAATTAAGCGAACTATCGAAACCGAGTCTGGGGCATTGAATTCGCTGATCCAAACTGACGCGGCAATTTCGTCCGGAAACTCTGGTGGGCCTTTAGTTAATCTCCAAGGCGAAGTAGTCGGCATCAATACTGCTGTAGCCCGTGGCGACTCTGAATCGGCTGCCACGAACATTGGGTTTTCGATTTCGGTAGATGAAGTATTGATCGTCATTGAGCAACTTCGTGCTCAAGCAAACGGAGTCGAGCGCCTTGAAGGTTTCTTGGGTGTGGGTCTGACTGGTCGTGAAGATGGCGGACAAGGTGCGATTATCACCGATGTGCGGGTCGGTTCTCCAGCCGAAATCGCCGGAATTGTTGTCAACGACATCGTGCTTTCAGTAGATGGCGAACCGATTGACGGCCAGGCCGGTCTTGTTGCGGCGATTCGCGATGCGGTGCCAGGTCAAAAAGTCAAAATTGAAATTTCGAGGGCTGGCAAGCGCCTGTCTTTCGAGGCCACCCTGGTAGCCCGAAGCAACTAAAAGCCAGTCGAAATAATCAAATTTTATTGGGTTTTATCGTTTGGGGACTGGGTTCTAGGGGGATAGAGTAATACTTCGTTCGTAGCCATTTTTAATGGTTGCAAATGAAGAGATCAATCCTAAAAATTGATGTCTGTGTGCGCCCGTGTGATTAGCGAGTACCTCACAGCGAAAACTATAAAAGTGCTCCGCAGGCTTTGGCCGCGCGGAGCATTTGTGCGAATACAAGAATTATTTTATTAATCATTTCGAGAAAAGGTTTTGGCCTCATGGCACAAAAAGCGATCGTCGGCGAAAAGGTCGGCATGACACAAGTGTGGAGTGACGACCAACGCGTCGTGCCTGTCACCGTGTTAAGAATTGAGCCAGCTCGAATTGTGCAGGTAAAAACTGGCGCTACTGATGGTTACACCGCGTTGCAAGTTACCTACGGACAACGAGATCCAAAAAAACTTACTAAAGCAGAAGCAGGACACTTCGCCCCTAAGAGCGGTGCCCGCAATGTGGCTGCAGGTCGCAGACTGATTGAATTGCGTCTTGATTCGGTAGATGGCTTTGAAGTCGGCCAAGAGATCAAAGTTGACACTCTTGTTGTTGGCGAACGAGTCGATGTAACTGCCGTTAGTCGTGGTAAAGGTTTCGCCGGAACAATGAAGCGTCACAACTTCAGTGGTCAAGGAGCGAGTCACGGTAACCACAAGCACCATCGCACACCTGGTTCAATCGGCTCGTGCACATTTCCTGGTCGAGTCTTCAAGGGTTTGCGAATGTCTGGCCACATGGGTCACGAGCAAGTTACGACTCTCAATCTTGAAGTTGTACAAGCAGATCTCGAGCGAAATTTATTACTCGTTAAAGGTTCTGTTCCTGGTCCAAATGGTGGTGTTGTGATTATTCGCAACGCTGTTAAAGCTCCAACTAGCCAAGGGGCCAAGGAGTAGCCATGGCAAAGATTGAAATGAAGAGTGCAGCCGGCAAAAAAGCCGCATCAATTGAAGTTGCCGATTCAATGTTCGGTATCACACCAAACATTCCTGTGATGCACCAAGTCGTTGTTGCTCAACTTGCGCATCGTCGCTCGGGAACTCAGAGCACGAAGACTCGCTCAGAAGTTCGCGGTGGCGGTAAAAAACCGTTCAAGCAAAAGGGCACGGGTAATGCTCGTCAGGGTTCAATTCGTGCACCTCATTTCAGCGGTGGTGGTGTGGCACTTGGGCCAAAGCCGCGCAAATATTCTCAGCGCACACCAAAGAAAATGATCCAACTTGCTTTGCGCTCAGCGTTGTCAGATCGCATGAGCGAGAACAAAGTTGTCGTTGTAGAAGATTGGGGCTTTGATGCTCCAAGTACGAAAGCAGCATCAGCAGCAATAACTGCACTCGGCATGTCGGGTCGCGTAATGATCGTTCTCGAGCGCAAAGACGAGAGCGCCTGGAAGAGTTTCCGTAATCTCACAGATGTTCATGTGCTCAGCACACCAGAACTCAACGCATACGACATCTTGTGCAATGACTGGATCGTGTTTACAAAAGCCAGTCTGCCGGCAATGGAGGCTGCAAAGTGAAAGACCCACGCGACATTATTCTTCGGCCTGTAGTTAGTGAGAAAAGTTATTCGTTAATTGATAAAGGCACATACACGTTTGAAGTACATCAAGATGCAACAAAGCCTGAGATTCGCGATGCCGTGCAATCTATTTGGGGCGTCAAAGTAACTCGCGTCAACACGATTAACCGCCCAGGAAAGCGCCGCATTACGCGTGGCACAAACCGAATCGGTGTGCGTGATGGATCAAAGCGCGCGATTGTCACATTAGAAGCGGGAAGCCAAATCCCGTTGTTCGAGAACTGATCAAGCAAGGACCGACACCAGATGCCAATTCGTAAACGCCGCCCGACGAGCCCAGGCCGCCGATTTCAAACAGTTTCAGACTTCAGTGAAGTTACAAAGACAACGCCAGAAAAAACTCTGCTTGCTCCAAAGCCATCTCGCGGTGGTCGCAACTCTGCAGGTCGAATAACTTCTCGTCACCAAGGTGGCGGACACAAACAGCAATATCGGATGGTCGACTTCAAGCGCGGCAAAGATGAGTGCGGTGCAAAAGTTGCAGCAATTGAATATGACCCGAACCGCACATGTCGTATTGCGTTACTGCATTACAACGACGGAACAAAGTCTTACATTCTTGCGCCAAAAGGTCTAGAAGTCGGTGCTCGAGTAGAGAGCGGACCAAAAGCCGACATCGTTGTTGGTAATGCGTTGCCACTTCGTTTCATGCCAGTCGGTACAACTGTTCACAACATTGAAATGCGTCCTGGTCAAGGTGGCAAAATTGCTCGCTCGGCCGGCATGGCAGTTCAGTTGGTGGCAAAAGAAGGTTTGTATGCAACTTTGCGAATGCCATCAAGCGAAATGCGTCGCGTACCAATTGACTGTCGTGCAACTGTTGGCGAAATCGGAAACTCAGAACACGAGCAGATCAAAATTGGTAAAGCTGGTCGCAACCGTTGGAAGGGCGTTCGCCCACAATCTCGTGGTGTTGTAATGAACCCAGTTGACCACCCACTTGGTGGTGGCGAAGGAAAGACTTCTGGAGGTCGTCCACCAGTTTCTCCATGGGGTAAGCCAGAGCGTCGTACTCGCAATAAGAACAAGTCGTCGCAACAAATGATTGTTCGTCGTCGTCGATCCGGAAAGGCACGAGGTTAATTAATGTCACGCAGTCTTAAAAAAGGTCCGTTCGTTGACGAGCACCTTCTCAAAAAGATAGATGCAATGAATGCAAGTGGCGATCGCAAAGTCATCAAGACTTGGTCCCGTCGAAGCACGATTATTCCCGACATGCTCGGACACACCTTTGCAGTGCATGACGGACGCAAGCACGTGCCGGTTTATATCAGTGAGTCAATGGTCGGACACAAACTTGGCGAATTCTCACCAACACGAACATTTAGATTTCACCAAAGTCAAGAAAAAGCAGCGGCAGCGGCCGCAGCGGCAGCCGGCCCATCAGGTATGTCATGACCGGTCCAAAACTAAACGAAGCAACACGAGTTGCTGGAGTATCGAGTGGTTTTCGCGCTTCGACGCGATTTGCTCGATTGTCACCGTCAAAAGTTCGCGTGGTTTTAAATCTTGTGCGTGGCATGGATGTTAAATCAGCCGACGACTTGTTGCGTTTAACAGATCGCGACTCAGCACACATCGTGCGCAAGTTGCTTGCCTCGGCAATCGCCAACGCAACAAATAACTTTGAGCAAAATGCCGAAGAGCTTTACATCAAAGCTTGTTTCGCTGATGCAGGCCCAACCCTCAAGCGTTTTCGTCCACGCGCCAAAGGTAGCTCCGCTGCAATTTTCAAGCGCACCAGTCACATCACGATCGTCGTTGACAAATTGAGCGATGCTGCGCTCGCAATTCGCGAAACACAAAGTGAAGCACGCGGTGGAGCAGAGTCTGCTCGTCGTCGAGATCGCGTTGAAGCAAGTCGCGCACGCTCACAAAAATCAAAGCCAGCAACAACAGATGCCGATGCAAATGCAGATGCGCCAGTTGATGCCGAAACTCAAACAGCGACTAGGAAGTAACATGGGCCAAAAGATTAATCCGTACGGCTTTCGCCTCGGTGTAACAACCGACTGGAAGAGCAAGTGGTTCAGCACCAAGGACTACAAGGCGTATCTCACCGAAGACTGGAAGATTCGCGACTATCTCAAGGTGCAACTTTCGGATGCTGCTGTCAGTCGCATCGAAATCGAACGAACTCGCGACAAACTTCGAATTGATGTCCACACTGCGCGCCCAGGAATCGTCATCGGTCGCAAAGGACAAAAGGCCGAGGAGCTTCGCGCCGGCTTAACAAAACTCACCGGCAACAACAAAGTACAACTCAACATCACAGAAATCCGTGATGCAGAACTTGACGCAGCTCTCGTTGCTCAAGGAGTTGCAGATCAACTTGTCAACCGAATCGCTTTTCGTCGTGCGATGAAGCGTGCGGTGCAGAATGCTCAGAAGCAAGGCGTACAAGGTATTCGAGTGCAGTGTTCAGGCCGACTTGGCGGAGCAGAAATGTGCCGTCGCGAGTGGTATCGCGAAGGTCGAGTTCCACTACACACGCTTCGCGCCAATATTGATTACGGCTTCCGTGAAGCAGCAACGACTTCTGGTCGCATTGGTGTCAAAGTTTGGCTGTACAAAGGTGAAATTCTTCCTTACAAATCACAGACCGACGACCGCATCACTCGCGAAGCGGCGATGGCTGCAGGTGAAACATCTGGTCACTCAGATGCTGCGCGAAAAGTCGTTACTTCAGCCGGACCAAAGCCAACAGATATTGAAGATGTCGCATTAGTGCCTCTAGTCAAAGAAGCAGATCCAGAGTTCGAGCGATTGTTGGACGAAGAAGAAGATATTCAGCGTCGAAGTCACGACAGTCACGAAACGCCTCATTTTAAGCGAGAGGGATAAGTTGTCATGTTAGAACCACGCAAAGTTAAACACCGCAAGCAACATCGCGGTCGAATGGCTGGAGTCTCAAAGGGAGCCAACGATTTGGCTTTTGGTGAGTACGGCATTCAAGCTCTCGAACCAGGTTGGATCACTGCACGCCAAATTGAAGCGTCGCGAATCGCGATGACTCGTCACATCAAGCGCGGTGGAAAAGTTTGGATCAACGTATTTCCAGACAAATCCGTTACAAAAAAGCCTGCCGAAACTCGCATGGGTTCTGGCAAAGGAAACCCAGAGTTGTGGGTAGCAGTTGTCAAGCCAGGTCGAGTTCTATTCGAATTGTCATATCCAACTGCAGCAACTGCTCATCAGGCGCTCAGCCGTGCAGCCCAAAAATTACCAATCAAGACACGCATTATTTCTCGAAACGAGGCGATCTGATATGACTCGTGAACTAACAGAACTTCGCGAAATGGATCTTGCAACTTTGGTTGAAGAGTTGCGCGCCACAAAGCAAGAAGCGCTTAATCTGCGTTTTCGTAATGCAACTGGCCAACTTGATGACACTGCTGCGATCACCAAAGCACGTCGTCAAATCGCTCGAATCAGCATGTTGATTCGTGAGCGAGAAATTGTCGCCGCAGAAGCCGCAGGGAAGTGAGCAAAATTATGAGCGATACAACTAATTCAGCAGCACCAGAGCGCAATATTCGCAAATCGCGAGAGGGCGTTGTCGTGTCAAGCAAAATGAACAAGACGATTGTGATTGCAATCGTTGAGCGCATTCGTCACCAAAAGTACGAGAAGTTCATCACTCGAACAAAGAAACTTTACGCACACGACGAGACCAACGATGCAAAAGTCGGCGATCGCGTTCGTGTAATGGAGACCCGACCTATGTCAAAGCTCAAGCGTTGGCGAGTAACTGAAATCTTGGAGCGTGCAAAGTGATTCAACAAGAAACCCGTCTTCGCGTCGCTGACAACAGCGGAGCCCGCGAAGTTCTCGTAATCAAGGTGCTCGGTGGTACTCGCCGTCGTTATGCATCTATTGGTGATGTGTTCATCGGAACAGTCAAAGATGCAATTCCTGGCGCTGCCGTTAAAAAAGGTGAAGTAGTGCGTTGCGTCGTTGTGCGTGTTGCAAAAGAAAAGCGTCGTCCAGACGGCAGCTATATCAAGTTCGACGAAAACGCAGCTGTGCTAATCAAAGAAGATCTCACTCCGCGTGGAACTCGAATCTTTGGCCCAGTTGGTCGCGAGTTGCGCGATAAAAAATTCATGCGAATTGTTTCGCTCGCCCCGGAGGTTTTGTGAAATGAAGTTTAAAAAAGGCGACAGTGTCATAGTGATTGCAGGCAAAGATAAAGGCGCTAAGGGCGTCATCTCTGCGGTCCTCCCAGCCAAGGGAAAAGTTATTATCGACAACGTCAACGTGGCCAAGCGACATTCGGTTGCTCGTGGACGAACCACTAAGAGCGAGATCATTGACAAGGCGATGCCGATTCACGCTTCAAATGTGATGATCGATCAGGGCGGCAAGCCTTCAAAGATCGGATACAAAGTCGATAAAAAAGGCAAGAAAGTACGAATTGCGAAAAGCACCGGAGCAGAAATCTAATGACAGCTAAAACAATTTCTACACCACGCATGAAGGTGCACTACCTCAACACTGTGCGCACAGATTTAATGAAGCAATTAGAGTTGACCAACCCAATGCAGGTTCCAACGATTTCAAAGATCGTAATCAACATGGGTGTTGGTCGTGCCACTCAGCAAGCATCACTTCTTGATGGCGCTGTTGCTGACTTAACTGCGATCTCTGGACAAAAGCCGTTGATCACAAAGTCACGCATTGCAATCGCATCATTCAAACTTCGTGAAGATCAGCCGATCGGTTGCAAGGTCACGATGCGCGGAGACCGAATGTGGGAGTTCTTTGATCGTTTGTTGTCAGTAGCGATTCCTCGAATTCGTGACTTCCGCGGTTTGTCGGGTCGCTCATGGGATGGAAACGGCAACTACACATTTGGTCTCACCGAGCAACTTATGTTTATGGAAGTGCGCGTTGATCAAGTTGACGTTCCTCGCGGAATGGACATCACAATTGTCACGACCGCTAAAGACGATCTTGCAGGCAAGGCTCTGCTCGATGCATTCGGTTTTCCATTTCGCAAGGGCGAAGAGCCAACTTCAGTAACTAAAGCCAAGAAATCTAAGAAGAAATAGTCGTCAGAGTCACAGGAACTATCGGAGACCTACTTAACATGGCAAAAAAATCACTCATGATCAAAGCAGCAAGAAAGCCTAAGTTCAAGGTACGTAGCTACACACGTTGTCAACGATGTGGTCGCGTGCGTGCGGTATATCAAAAATTCGGACTATGCCGTATTTGCTTCCGCGAGCTTGCACACGCTGGTGAGATCCCTGGTATCACAAAGGCAAGTTGGTAAACCGTCATGATGACTGACCCAATCGCCGACATGCTCACACGTATTCGCAACGGCAACGTTGCGATGCGAGAAGAAGTGATGATGCCTGCGTCTAAACAAAAATCTGCACTCGCCGAAGTTCTCAAGCGAGAAGGTTTTATCGCTGACTATTCAATTGCTCAAGACTCCGAAGGTCCTGGAAAAGTGCTCAAGATCAGCATGAAGTACGGTCAAGATCGTCAGCGAACAATTTCTGGAATCAAGCGCATTTCAACTCCTGGTCTTCGCGTTTATCGCGGTGCAACAGAAGTACCACGAGTTCTTGGTGGCCTCGGCGTTGCAGTTCTTTCTACAAGTCATGGACTCATGACCGACCGCGAAGCGCGCAAGCGCAACGTTGGTGGCGAAGTCATGTGTTTCGTGTGGTAATTCAAGAGTCGAACGGAGCAATCAAATGTCACGCATAGGAAAATCTGCAATCGCAGTGCCAACAGGGGTCGAAGTTTCGATCTCTGGCGCAGCGGTCACAATCAAAGGACCAAAAGGCACTCTCAAGCGCGAACTTCCAGTTGGTGTCTCTGCGCGTCGCGAAGAAAATAATTTAGTCGTTGAGCGGATAAATGACGAGCGTGATTCACGATCGCGTCACGGACTCAGTCGCACATTGCTGTCGAACATGATTATTGGTGTCACAGATGGTTACACCAAAGAACTTGACATTCAAGGAGTCGGTTACCGCGCCGAAGCGCAAGGTCCAAACAAATTGAAACTCGCGCTCGGCTTTTCGCATCCGATTGTTTACACCGCACCAGACGGAGTGACTTTCGAAGTGACTGCCCAGACAAAGATTGTGGTCAAGGGAAACGATAAAGAAGTTGTCGGTCAAGTTGCTGCGAATATTCGCAGCATGCGCAAACCAGAGCCTTACAAGGGCAAGGGTGTGCGTTACTTGAATGAGCGCGTTCGTCGAAAGGCCGGCAAGACCGGCAAGAAGTAACAACAGGAAAACTGGAGATTTAACTTTTATGACTAGTGCAGCAGAAAAACGACACACCGGCCGATTGCGCCGTCAACGCCGTGTGCGCAAGAAAATTCATGGCACCGCTGATCGTCCACGCTTGGCTGTGTTTCGAAGCAACAAACATCTTTCAGCACAATTAATTGATGACGATGCCGGTCGAACAATCGCAGCAGCGTCGTCGCTTGAGGCAGATTTGCGAAAAGCAGGTTCTGGTTCAACAGTTGAGGCTGCAGCACGAGTTGGTAAAGCAGTTGCTCAACGCGCCAAACAAATCGGAATAAAGAAAGTTGTTTATGACCGTGGAGGATTTTTGTACCACGGTCGTATCGCAGCGGCAGCGCAGGCTGCTCGAGAAGAAGGCTTGGAGTTCTAAATGAGTAATGTCACCCCAGTTCCAGCAGTTCCAGGTGCAGAAGTCACCGACCGACGCGAGCGTCGCGATCGTCGTGAACCGCGCGAGAAGCGAGAGCCACGACCGCCAGCAAAGGTCGGCGAAATCGGCGACTCACGAGTCGTGCACATCAATCGCGTCGCCAAAGTTGTTAAGGGCGGTCGGCGATTCTCGTTCACTGCACTCGTCGTAATCGGCGATCGCAATGGCCGCGTAGGTCTTGGATACGGCAAGGCAAAAGAAGTTCCATTGGCAATTCAAAAAGGAACAGAAGAAGCCAAGCGAAATATTTTTCATGTCGCCCTCGCAGGAACAACGATCACGCACGCAACAATTGGTGTTAACGGCGCAGGTCGCGTAATGCTCAAGCCTGCAGCACCAGGTACTGGTGTTATCGCTGGTGGTGCTGCACGAATCATTCTTGAAGAAGCCGGAATCAAAGATGTACTTGCAAAGGTACTTGGTTCGCCAAATGCGATCAACGTTGCTCGCGCAACTATCAATGGTCTCAAGGGATTACAACGCCCAGACGAAGTTGCAAAGCGTCGCGGAATACCAGCTGAAGATTTCGTTCCAAAAGGAATGCTGCGGGCCTACACCGAGCGTCAAAAAACTATTTCAAGTCTCGGAGCTAAATAATCATGGCCGTTACCAAAAAAGCTGCAGCACCAAAAGCAGTTAAAAAAGCAGCGGTTAAAAAAGCAGCAGTTAAAAAAACTGCTGCACCGAAAACTGCTGCAGTCAAAGCAACACGCAAGGCCCACACAGGACCGACAGTTGTTGTTAAGCAATTGCGTTCACAAATCGGCATCATGCCAAAAACAAAAGCAACAATGCGTGCACTTGGTCTGCGCAAAATTGGTGATGTCAACACACTTCCAGATCGTCCAGAGATTCGCGGCATGATTGCACGCGTTCCTCACCTCATTGAAGTAAATCGAAAAGGAGCATAATCATGCGCGTTGACGAAATTGGGCCACGCCACGGAGCACGAAAGAAGCCAAAGCGCGTCGGTCGTGGTACTGGTGGTAAAGGTGGAAAGACTGCGGGTCGCGGTACAAAAGGTCAGTACGCGCGTAACACAGTTGCTCGCGGTTTTGAAGGTGGACAGATGCCACTCAAGCAACGCGTGCCAAAGTTGAAGGGGTTTAATAACCCGTTTCGTGTTGAGTACTATGCGGTCAATCTTGATGCCGTCGATTCACTTGGCGTTACCGAAGTAGATCCAGCGTCACTAGTTTCTGGTGGCGTCGCGCACAAAGGCCAAATGATCAAAGTTCTTGGTCGTGGCAAAATTACGCGAGCAGTAAAAGTCTCGGCCCACGCCGTTTCTAAGTCGGCAGAACAAGCAATTGTTGCCGCTGGTGGATCAGTAATTATCTTGCCCCCAACATTTAGGGGCGTTCGACCACCGGCCAAGGGTAGTCAGTTCACTAACCGCTAGTAAAGTTCGTTTGGTTCGGCTCACACAACAAATAGCGAGGCAATTTCGTGGCAAAAATTAGCAACATCTTCAAGGTTGCAGATCTTCGAAACAAGATTCTGTTCACACTCGCAATGCTGGCGATTTATCGTCTCGGCAGTTCATTGCGCGTGCCTGGCGTTGATGCTCAGGCCATTAGTCAACTTCGTGAGGCATCAAAGTCGCAGGGTGCACTTGGTTTTCTTAACCTATTTTCAGGTGGTGCGTTCGGCAGTTTCTCTATTTTTGCTCTCGGCATCATGCCGTACATCACTTCAAGCATCATCATGCAAGTTCTTACTGTTGTGATTCCAAAGCTTGAAGAGTGGCAGCAAGAAGGAGCAACCGGCCAACGCAAAATTACTCAATGGACTCGCTATGTTGCTATCGGTATCGCAACTTTGCAAGGCGCAGGATTAACTTTTATCTTTGGACAAGGTCGTGGATCGGCCTTCTTCAGCGCTAGTAACAACGCACCAGATGTTGTGTTGCTCGATCCGTTTATGCCACGGGCGTTGCTTGTGATTCCGTCACTTGTTGCTGGCACCGCATTGCTGATGTGGCTTGGTGAATTAATCAGTCAACGAGGCATCGGCAACGGAATGTCAATGGTTATCTTTGCTTCAGTTGTCAGTGATTTGCCTTATAACTATTACTCGTTGTTGCAAACACGAAAGACTCTTGTATTTATAATTCTGGTTGCGCTGTCGATTGGCATCATCATTTCCGTAGTGCGGGTAGAACTTGGTCAACGACGCATTCCAGTGCAATTTGCCAAACGTGTAGTTGGTCGAAAAATGTACGGTGGTCAGAACACATATATTCCGTTGAAAGTAAACCAGTCGGGTGTCGTTCCAATTATTTTCGCAAGCTCGGTGTTGTTGTTGCCAGTTTTGATGTCAAACATGCTCGGCAGTGGCGAAGGTTGGCGTGGATCGATTGCTCGGTTTGTTGATCAATACCTTATTAATAGTCAAAACTTGCTGTATGTAACTGTCTTTGGGCTGTTAATTATTGCGTTTGCTTATTTTTATAACTCAATTGCTTTTGATCCAATTCGTCAGGCCGACCAGTTGCGCAAGCAAGGCGGATTCGTCCCAGGAATTCGTCCCGGTCAGCAAACTGAATCTTTCCTCGGAAAGACCGTCAACCGGATCACTTTGCCAGGTGCAACGTTTGTTGCTGTGATCGCAATTTTGCCATACATCGTTTTGTGGGTCGGCAATGTTCGGTCGTTTCCATTTGCCGGAACAACCGTATTAATCGCCGTGGGTGTTGCACTTGAACTGATGCGTCAAATAGATAGTCAGCTAATGCAACGCAACTATGAAGGTTTCCTCAAGCAATAACTCATTAAACGCGTAACTATAAATAACGTTTTATTGGCCAAGGATCGGAAAAAACTCATGAGCGGTGGAGTGAGAATAATAATGTTCGGCCGTCAAGGCGCGGGCAAAGGCACGCAGAGTGCGAGACTCGCTCAGCATTTCGGAGTTCCTCACATCTCGACCGGAGAAATGTTGCGCAACGCAGTCAAGCAAGACTCAGTTGTCGGGCGTGCAGCGAAAAAAGTTTTAGATCGTGGCGAACTAGTTGATGACGACTTGATGGTTTCACTTGTTCAGGGTCGAATCGGCCAAGAAGACGCGCGCATGGCTGGCTATGTTTTAGATGGTTTTCCTCGCACGATTGGCCAAGCATCAGCCTTTGACTCTCTGACTGAAGCGCGGCCAGTTGGCTTTGTAATTGACTTAGATGTTGCACGCGAGATCGTGCTCGTTCGGTTATCGAGTCGGCGAGTCTGCGAGTCGTGTTCGACGAACTACTCAGCCCCAGAAAACGAGCCAAAGCCGTGGATTTGTGAGAAATGTGGAGGAGGTGTCGTTCAGCGGACAGATGACACCCAACAGGCGATCAATCACCGACTCGATGTTTACGAGGCTCAAACGGCCCCTTTGATTTCGTTCTATCACGGGCGCGGCTCGCTTCATGTAGTAGATGGGGTTGGCTCGCCTGATGAGGTATTTAATCGGCTTAAATCGGTAGTCGATTCAGGGAGATAGCCTGAACTCTCAGATTTTTGAGATTCGTTTTAAATCGTTGTACGACAGGGGTTTGAGAGCGACAACTGTGGGCGATAGCCTAACAAGTCGCCCTAAACGGTTATCTAATCGTCGGGCAATGAATGCAACAAGTCAAGAAATAGTTCGGAGAAACTTTGCCCAAAAATAAGGAAGACGCAATCGTGCTGGAAGGCAAGATTACTGAATCCCTACCCAACGCAATGTTTCGAGTTGAGTTAGAAAACGGACATACAGTTTTGGCTCACATTTCAGGAAAGATGCGAATGAATTACATTCGAATCCTTCCTGGCGACAAAGTGCAAGTAGAACTAACACCATACGACCTCACAAGAGGTCGTATTACTTACCGATTTAAATAAAGACAAGAAGGCGTGCAGTGAAAGTAAGAACCAGTGTTAAAAAAATATGCGAGAAGTGCAAGATTATTCGTCGGCAGGGTCGCGTTATGGTGATCTGCGAAAACCCACGTCATAAGCAACGACAAGGCTGAGCGAGAGAGACAAGATGGCACGTATTTCAGGAGTCGACATTCCGCGCGAGAAGCGCCTCGAGATAGGTCTGACCTATATCTTCGGGATTGGTCGAGTAACCGCAAAAAAACTTTGTAGTGAAACTGGCATCAGCCCAGACACTCGCGTAAGAGATCTGACCGACTCTGAAGTCAACAAGATTCGTATGTTCATCGAGAACAACCTCAGCGTCGAAGGTGATCGTCGTCGAAATGTTCAAACAGATATCAAGCGAAAAATCGAAATTGGTTCATACCAAGGCACTCGTCATCGCAAAGGATTACCTGTTCGTGGTCAGCGCACTCACACAAATGCGCGCACACGAAAAGGTCCAAAGAAGACGGTCGCTAACAAGAAGATGGCAGTGAGGAAGTAACCATGGCTGAACCAAAACCAAAGACTCGCAAGCGCAAGCGCGAGCGACGAAACGTCTCAACTGGCATTGTGCATATTAAGAGTTCGTTTAATAACACGATCGTTTCAATCACCGACACCGAGGGCAATGTAATTGCGTGGGCGTCATCTGGTGGTGTTGGATTTAGTGGGTCACGCAAGTCGACGCCGTTTGCTGCACAAATGGCTGCAGAAAAAGCTGGTCGCGCCGCAATGGAGTTAGGTCTTCGTCGCGCAGAAGTACATGTAAAAGGTCCAGGCTCAGGTCGCGACACCGCGTTGCGTCAAATTCAAAACCTCGGTATTGAAGTTTCAGGAATCAAAGATGTTTCTCCAGTTCCACATAACGGATGCCTTGCGCCAAAGAGAAAGAGGCCGTAAATCATGGCTCGCTACACCGGTCCAAAAGTTCGCATCTCGCGACGTCTTGGCGTAAACATTTTTGAGAACACAAAAGGCTCGAAGGCTCTTGAGCGTCGTCCTTTCCCACCTGGTCACCACGGTCGTTCGCGCCGCAAGGGAGCAGGCAGTGAGTACCTCGCTCAGTTGCAAGAGAAGCAAAAAGCAAAATACATCTACGGTTTGCTTGAGCGTCAGTTTCGCAACCTCTACGAGAAGTCAGTTCGATTAACTGGCCCAACGGGCGAAAACTTGTTGCGCCTTCTTGAGTTGCGTCTTGACAATGTGGTTTACCGAGCAGGTTGGGCAGCATCGCGTCCGCAAGCTCGTCAGTTCGTGAGTCACGGTTTGATCAAAATTGATGGCAAACGAGTTGATATTCCTTCATACACACTGCAAAAAGGTGAAGTTGTCACGCTTTCTGAAAAAGCCGGCAACATGATCCTCGTCCAGCACAACATTGACACTCTTGGTCGTAAGTTGGTCGGCTGGCTTGATGTTGCAGAAGGTGGCAAGCAAGTAACAGTTCGCGAATTACCAGTACGAGAGCAGATTGATGTACCAGTACGCGAACAATTAATCGTTGAGCTTTATTCAAAGTAACCCCTAATAAGAATGGTCTAAGGAGAAATCATGCTTGTAATCCAGCGCCCGACAGTCGAAGCAATCGGCACAGCACAAAACAACCGTCAAAAATTTTCGGTTGGTCCATTAGAACCAGGTCTTGGTCATACAATCGGCAACTCTTTGCGCCGAATGTTGTTGTCTTCAATTCCTGGTGCGGCGATCACATCAGTAAAGTTCGAATCTGCGTTGCATGAATTCGACACTATTGAAGGTGTTTCCGAAGATGTCACCGAAATAATTCTCAACTTGAAAGACATCGTTTTGGTGTCCACATCAGATGAGCCAATCGTGCTTCATGTCGACGTAAAAGGGCCAACCGATCTTACAGCGGGCGACATTCAGTGTCCGCCAGATGTTGAGATTCTTAACAAGTCGCAAAAAATTGCAACTCTTTCGGCAAAAGGCAAACTTGTATTTGACCTCACAGTTGAGCAGGGCAAAGGGTACTTGTCGTCTGATCGTGACAGTTCTCGCAGAACAATCGGCATAATTCCGATTGATGCAATTTTTTCTCCAATTCGTCGAGTGACTTTTGAAGTTGAACCAACTCGTGTTGAGCAATCAACTAATTACGACAAACTTGTTATTGACATCGAGACAGATGGTTCGATCACTCCAGTTGATTCGCTTGCTTCGGCAGGTGCAACCTTGCGTTCATTGGTAGAGCTTGTTGCCAATCTGACTGATGCGCCAGTTGGACTTGAACTTGGCGAAGTTGTCGGATACTCGAGCGGTAGTGGCGATCTTGACATGCCAATTGAAGATCTTGATCTTTCAGAGCGCCCACGCAATTGCTTGAAGCGCGGTCAGGTCAACACAATTGGTGAGTTGCTTACTCATTCAGAAGAAGACCTTATGAACATCACGAACTTCGGTCAAAAGAGTCTTGATGAGATCAAACAGAAACTTGATGAGCGAGGACTCTCGTTGCGCATCTGAGCCAACGAGATTTTTGCCGAGAATCAACTGAATTTAAATATCTAAATAATCAAGGAGACGATCAACTATGCCAGGAAGACCACGACGCGGACCAAGTTTTGGTGGTAGCTCATCGCACGAACGATTGATGATGGCGAACCTTGCTTCCTCGTTGTTTGCTGCTGAAGGCATCGTAACAACAGAGACAAAAGCCAAAGCGCTTCGTCCAATTGCTGAAAAACTAATTACTAAAGCCAAAAAAGCGCAGGGTACAAGCCCGATGCGGGTGCACCGTATTCGTCAGATTCAGAGTTATTTGCGTGATAAAGAAATGACAAACAAACTTGTCAACGTTGTTGCACCTCGTTACACAGAACGCAACGGTGGCTATCTTCGAATCTTGAAGCTCGGCCCACGCCATGGTGACAATGCTCCAATGGCGCGCATCGAACTTATTTAGATCGAATAAATAGCATCATCGCCGATGCGTCGCGCACGACTGGTCGTCGCTTATAACGGAGAATCTTTTCATGGCTTTGCAATAAATCCCGGTGTGTCGACAATTGCCGGCGCACTTGGTGGGGCATTGCAACAGATTTTTCAAAAACCTGTGGCGATTGTTCCTGCAGGTCGCACCGACACGGGCGTACATGCCAAGGGGCAAGTAGTCAGTTGCGACTTAGACGATGATGTTGACCTGAAGGTTTTACAGAAGCAACTGAATTCAATGTGTGGACCTGAAATTATTATTCGGGATGCGTCGTGGGTAGGCAATGACTTTCACGCGAGGTTCTCGGCAATTTGGCGTCACTATCAATACACGATTTATAACGCTGAGTTCCCAGATCCATTTTTGGTGGCAACTTCGTGGCATGTCATTGCACCGCTGAATTTGCGAGCACTGCAGTTGGCTTGCGACCCGATCATTGGCACGCATGATTTCTCGGCATTTTGTCGCCGACCAAAACCAGAAACTAATTCAGATCTTGAACCTGATCGACAAGACCCACAGTCTGGCGAGTTTGATGACCGCGAAGTTTCATTAAAGCGCTGTGTTATGCAAGCCACTTGGCGCAACGCGGGTGGTGGCATTTTTACTTTTGACATTCGGGCGAATGCTTTTTGCCATCAGATGGTTAGGTCACTAGTCGGCACCTTCGTTGATATTGGTGTGAAAAAGCGACCCAGCAGTGACATGATGACTTTGGTTCGCTCGGGGGACCGAGCCGAAGCTTCGCAGTTGGCCCCGCCGCAAGGCTTATGTTTAGTTGAAGTGGGCTATGAAACGAGCGATAGATCTAGCTAGAGCCCATATTTTTGTTGGTCGGATTGTAATTTGACCGGCTTGCGCCCTATCCTTACTAGGTCGTTTGAACGAGTGTAAAAGCTCTCTGACGGTTGCTAAATCTAAATCTCAAGGAACTTTTCATGCGTACATATTCTGCAAAACCAGCCGACGTTAAGCGCGCTTGGCATTTAATCGACGCCGAAGGACTCGTGCTCGGGCGTCTATGCACAGAGACCGCAACTTTGCTTCGCGGCAAACACAAACCGATGTACACGCCAAGCATGGACACTGGCGATCATGTTGTAATTATCAACGCATCAAAAATTGTTCTTACTTCTGGCAAGGCTGATCGCGAAATGGTTTATGACTACTCCGGTTACCCAGGTGGATTGAAATCAGAAACATATGCACATCTTCTAGACCGCAAACCAGGCGATGCAATTCGTCGATCGATACGCGGAATGTTGCCAAAGGGAACTCTCGGTCGCGAGATGTTGAGCAAGTTACAGGTTTATCCAGGTGCAGAACATCCGCACGCGGCGCAATCACCAAAAGTGCTTGAGTTTCCACACGCCAAGGCTCGTTGAGCCAAGCTTTAGAAAAAATTAGAGAAAAGAGACAAACTCGTGGGAACAAAGCCACTTACTCAAACAACAGGTCGACGTAAACATGCAATTTGTCGCGCTCGCTTGCGACCAGGAACAGGCATCGTCACAATTAACGACCGCGTGTTTGAAGAATATTTTCCATCCGAAGTACAACGCAACTCTTCGACAGAAGCATTGCGTGTTGCAAACATGATTGATACATACGACATTGACGCCGACATCGTTGGTGGTGGCATCGCTGGTCAATCTGGAGCGTTGCGCATGGCGATTGCGCGTGCAATCGTAGAACTTGATCCAGAGAAACGACTTACTTTAAAAAAAGCCGGCTTGTTGACTCGCGACTCTCGTCGTAAAGAGAGCAAGAAGTATGGTCTCAAAAAAGCGCGAAAAGCACCGCAGTACACCAAGCGTTAGTTCTTATTTCGAAAGCATGGGTAGTGCCGTGCTGCTAAGCCGAGTTTTAGTTTCGTGCGCTAGAAACTGCAGGTAAATAAATGTTGAAATTTGGAACAGATGGTGTTCGTGGCGAATTTGGCACCGAACTAACTACGACTTATGTTGCTGCACTTGCTCGGGCTGCGGCCAAAGTTCTGCAATGCAAACTCGTGGTGATCGGTCGAGACACACGCGAGTCTGGCCCCGTGCTTGAACAGGCAATCGCCCAAGCACTAATTGAGTGTGGTGTTGAAGTGCACTTAATGGGCGTTGCTCCGACACCGGCAATTGCGCATGCTGCAGCAACAGGTGACTTAGTGGCTTTTGCGATTACTGCTTCACATAACACATATACAGATAATGGTGTGAAAATTTTTGGCAACGGCGGGCGCAAACTTTCTGACGATGAACAATCTCGAATCGAAATCGAACTAATCAATGCCATCGCAACTCAGAACTCTGGCCAGTCAACTCAGAACTCTGGCCAGTCAGTTTCACAAAGTCAAGCAACTTTTCATCCCAAATATTTAGCGCAATATTGTGCGACCCTGATTGCAACAGCACCAAAAAATGCACTTGCGAATCTTAAGATTGCTTTAGATTGTGCCAACGGCGCGATGAGTAGCGTCGCCCCGGAAGTTTTTGTTGCGCTTGGTGCAACCGTTTCAACAATTCACACGACGCCAAACGGCAAAAATATTAACGACGAGTGCGGCGCAACGCACCCGCTTTCGCTCAGTGAGTCAGTCAAGAATTTGAAAGCCGATTTAGGTATCGCATTTGATGGCGATGGCGACCGACTGATTGCTACAGACAACGATGGTTTGATAGTCGACGGCGATCATTTATTAGCGATTAGCGCCAGAGAGATGAAGAGCACTGGCGCGCTGCGCAACAATAAAGTCGTGGTCACCGTGATGACAAATATTGGATTTCATCAAGCAATGCAACGAGCCGAGATCGAAGTAATCACAACTCCAGTTGGTGACAGAGCCGTTTTAGCCGCAATTGAGGAAAATGATCTGGCGTTGGGTGGCGAGCAGAGCGGACACATTATCTATCACGATCAAGCAACCACAGGTGACGGTTTGCTGGCTGCGATTCGATTGGCTGTTTTTGTCGCTAGTTCTTCACAGACATTAAGTGAGATTGCCGGCGAAGCGATGACGAGTTTTCCTCAGGTGTTAATAAATGTTCGGATCGCCAAGAGCACTGAAAATATTCAACAGATTTTTGCAACAGAGATTCTGCAGGCGCAGAAGATTTTGGCGGATAATGGCAGGGTCCTCGTGCGATCTAGTGGCACAGAACCAGTAGTCCGTGTTATGGTCGAAGCGGTACAACACGAAATTGCAAAGTCTGTTGCGACTGCGCTGGCCGATGCGATCGCAGCACGACTGGGTTAATTGCGAAAGTAGACTAGAAACTATGTGCGGAATTATCTGCGTGCTAAGTCGACCAAGAAACTAGACGACTATTATGTTAAACGATGATATCACCTCAGATCAAGTTTGTTCGTAATGTGCGATTCCATAATTCGAAAAAGTGTAGTGATCATCAATGGGATCACAGTGCGTGACGATTTGAAAGTCAATGTCATCTTAGAATACGTCAGGGCCAGACTAATCGGAGAACGCTTGATATGAGCGTCACCGTTGTCGGCGCGCAGGGGTTCATCGGCGGTAGGTTGGCTCAGTACCTCACTGCCGAGGGTGAGTTGCCCTGGACTCCTACTAAGGGTGATCCCGAATTATTGGAGCGCGATCTCGGGGTTCTCTGGTACTGTGCTGGTACTACCGCAGATTACGATCAGCGACCTTTTGATACTGTTGATGCTCGCGCCTGCCTTGTCAGTGAGATAATCAGTGCGGGTAATTTTGAGTGGCTAATATATTGCTCCTCCACGCGACTTTATGATGGTCTTTCACAAATAGATGTTGACGAATCGACGCCGTTAGTCTTTAATTCAGCCGACCCTCGAAAGGTCTTCGATCTATCGAAGGCACTGGGTGAAAATCTTACGCTCGCCCGATCGGAAGGGCGAGGCGTGGTTGCTAGACTTTCCAAGGTATTTAACGGACACGGTGGTTCTCCCGAGTTTTTGTCGGAGTTGCTGAACAAGGCAACTTTAAGTCGTGAAATAATTCTGGATTCCAGCCCCAGTACCCAACGTGATTATATTCATTTAGATGATGCTGTCGCATCACTGATAGCAATCGCAAGTGGTTCCGGCATTTATAATGTGGCGTGCGGGCAGCTGATCTCAAACGCAGAAATTGCCGAAATTTTTAAGTCAGAAGGCTGGTTTGTCTCGTTCACGGGTGTAGCCGAGATGCAACCCCCACCTAATGTTTCTGTTGAGCGACTATTAGACTTAGGGGTCACGGCGAAGTCCGTCGAAGATGTTATTCGCGACTTTTTGAGGGGGCTTAAATTTTAAAACTGGTAGGCCATACCCGCATGAGTCTTATCGAATACGTAACTGCCCAGTGCAACCACGTAGTCCCTGATGGGCGCGAGTCTGCACTCCGGTCAGCAGTCAATGCTCACATTGATGATGCACTGGCTCGTATGCACTTCTGCATAAATGCCTGCGCCCCTTGGAGAGCCGATCAGTTCAACGTGATGCAATCATCTCAACATTCCATCTTTCTTTATTTTCTATCGAATTCTATTTTTAAGACGTCTGGAAACGCGGATGCTGCGACCCGCTTATTTCTGGTGAACAAGGCATTTAACGGAATTGATCTGTTCTACGAAATCGCTATGCCACCGATTTTCTACATTGGCCACACCGTGGGAATCGTTTTAGCCAAGGCCACCTACGGCAACCGTCTAGTGATTTACCAAAACGTAACAATCGGACGCCACAAGGACCGAAGTCCATTAATTGGCGACGGAGTTGTGGTCTATCCGAATTCAGCCATTATTGGTCGCTGCGACATCGGCGACGGCGCGGTGGTCAGCCAGGGCACTAGTGTACTGGACGCTAATGTTCCAAGCCATCGGCTGGCTTCTACGGGCACTAGTGGAGGACTCTCTTTTCGGGACACGCCCACCGATTTACTATCAGAATATTTTCGGAGCTGACACCAATATTCAAATTACGCGGTTCTTCGATGCTATTAAATGTTCGTATCGCCAAGAGCACTGAAAATATTCAAGAAATTTTTGCAACCTAAATTTTGGAGGCGCAGGAGACCTTGGCAGGTAATGGCCGAGTCCTTGTGCGATCTAGTGGCACCGAACCAATGGTTCGCGTAATGGTCGAAGTGGCTCAATATGAAACTGCAAAATCTGTTGCAACTGCGCTTGCTGATGCGATCGCAGCACGACAACGGTGACCTCTGCTTGCCTATAGGCCGCCGACGGGGTGATGTAGCGCAGGGTCTTTGTGGCGAAGATATTTTGGGCTGACATTACTAACGATTTTGTAGGCTTGATCCTCAAATATCTTCGGGTCCTTCACAGCAACCATATTAAAACCGTGTGGAGGGCCCTCAAGAAAGATCGACTCAATGGGAATCAACTCAATCGGCCTGCCGACGAGGTCGTAATTGGAGTTGGAATCTCGTAAGGCATAGAGCGTATGATCGTAGTTGAGAAGCAATTGAGCGATCGGAGTTTCAGCTAAGCCGTTCGTCCAGTCGACATAGTGGCGATGCACTTCGAAGAGGATATTTGGAGCAATACCTTTCGGCTGGCCTAGAAATTTTTCCGCCCCCCGTAGAGCGTCAATCTCGGACCCTTCAATATCCAAAACAATCAAATCCACAGTTTCAACGTCATTGGACTTCAGATACTCAGTTATTGTAACGGTCTTAAATGAATCTGGACCCTCGTCAACGGATTCAGTAGTCGCGAAACTGTCATAGCCCACGAGTTTAAGGTTCGTTGTGCTGTTGTACCAGAGGCCCTCCGGTCGTGCAACGATGTTGGTTAGATTATTCAATTTGGCGTTACGAATCAACATACTTCGTTGATCGTTGTTGGGCTCAAATGCATGAACTACTCCGCCCGCCACTTGAATTTCCCTCGCGATCAAAATTGCATGGTCTCCAAAATAAGCGCCACCGATTACGACTTGCTGAGCAGACTTCGCTAGCCTCACGAGGATTCTGCTGGTCTGGGGCTCCCATGCGTGATCGGGATGCTCAGGTGTGGACATAACGAAGTCGCGCGCGATCTTTGATCGATAAAAGAATTCAAAGGTCACTCCATTTGAGAGTATTTTTCGAACGACCTTGTCATCGTCGTAGAGTGAGTCCACGAGAGGCCCAGAGATTTCCTCACGCACATCTACGCCGTCTGATTCAATCGCGCGCTCAAAAGCCACAATCTGAGCGATAAAAGACTTGCGCCAGTCGTCCCTATCTGTAATTCTCGAGATTGCCTTCAACACTTTATCTTCAGACATAAAATTTTGGCGCCATAGTTTACTATCGCGCTATAACATAACGTATCAGGCAACCTTGGTTGTAAAAGTCGGAGTATTTTGTATTAAGGCCTTGAATCCGTTATTGGTTCGAATGAGAAATCAATAGGAGTCTGTTGCGACTGCGCTGGCCGATGCGATCGCAGCACGACTGGGTTAATTGCGAAAGTAGACTAGAAACCATGTGCGGAATTATCTGCGTGCTAAGTCGACCAACCCGACGCGCGACGCCAACCTCAAAAGAAGTCCTTGAACTTCTAGACCGCGCAATTAGTGACAGCACTCAAAACAAAATTGCTGAGGTTGGAAGTCTGGTAGCAAATGCCGATCTGCTTTTACGCGGAGACGCTGGACAGTTCTGCTTGGCCGATAATCATCAACTCGTTGCTGAGATGACTTCGCGATTAGATCAACTAGATGCGTTTGTCACTAGTTTTGAAGCGACTGTAGAAAGTTCAGAGCAAGTACAAAATCCATCAGCAGAATTGGTTTTGAAACAGATCATCAACGCGAAAGATGCGTTGTGGGAGTTGCGCAATGATCGAATTCGAACGGCTCGACTTGTAGATGCATTGGCGGGACAGGGTGCTTCAAAATCGGCACGCAGTGGTTATTTTTCTATCCAGCAAGCGTTCTCGGGACTAGATCGTCTTGAGGTGCGTGGGCGTGATTCGGCAGGCGTGCATGTTTTGGTTTGGGGTCACGGCTTAAAGAGCACAGATAAAAATGTGAAGTCTTTACTTGCCAATCGCAGTGATGACGCGTTGTTTATGTCGGGTGCAGTGCGTCTCACCGAAAATGCCTGGTCTTTTGTCTATAAAGCAGCGGCCGAAATTGGTGAACTGGGTGACAACACTCGAGTGATGCGTAACGCAGTGCAGACAGATAATTTGTTGCGCCTGTGTATTTCGCAACCAAATTCGCAGGTTGCAGTTTTAGCGCACACAAGGTGGGCAAGCGTCGGGATCATCTCGGAGCCAAATGCTCATCCAGTAAATAGCGAAGAACTTGAGCGCAAACACAATGATGCATATTTGGTTGCTGCACTTAATGGCGATGTCGACAATCACGCAGATCTTCGGGCTCAAAATAGTTTGCGAGTTGCCGGGCCAATTACTACCGATGCAAAAGTTATTCCGGCTTTGGTCTCACGGCGTTTGGCAACTACTAGTTCTTTGACTGATGCATTTCGTGAAACTGTCGCAAAATTCGAAGGATCAGTTGCAATTGCGGTAGCCAGTGCCAACGAACCAGAAAAACTTCTACTTGCATTGCACGGCAGTGGTCAAGGACTGAGCATCGGTCTTGCCGAAGATCGCTATGTCGTAGCCAGCGAACCATACGGAGTTGTCGAAGAGACGCTCAAGTATGTGCGGATGGACGGCGAAGCACTTGCCGACCCAGATAATCCTTCAAGTCGCGGGCAAGTCGTAACACTTTGTGTCGCTGATGCTGGTGAACTAAGCGGAATTGTTTTGCAGTCTTATGACGGCAGCCAAATTGCGCTGAGCGAGAGCGATATTTTGACAGCAGAAATTACAACTCGCGATATCAATCGTGGTGAACACAAGCACTTTTTATCAAAAGAAATCGAAGAAGCACCGCAGAGCTTTCACAAAACTCTGCGCGGTCGAATCGTCGAGAAAAATGGCTTACTGGTTGCCGAACTTGGTGAAGCAGTTCTTCCGAAAACGGTGCGCGATCGACTTGCGTCTGGTGCGATTACTAAAGTTCGCGTAATCGGGCAAGGCACGGCTGCTATTGCTGGGCAAGCGCTGGCAAGACTTCTCAAGCAACTTGTTGATATCCACCTCAACATTGATGCGTTGCCCGCCAGCGAACTTTCTGGTTTTGAATTAACGCTTGACATGAGCGACACTTTGATTGTTGCAATCAGTCAAAGTGGCACGACAACAGATACAAATCGCACAGTAGATCTTGCTCGCGCTCGCGGTGCAAGTGTTTTAGCGATCGTCAATCGTCGTGGCACTGAACTCTCGATGAAGGCCGACGGCGTGATGTATACATCAGATGGTCGCGATGTTGAGATGAGTGTTGCCAGTACAAAAGCGTTCTATGCACAGGTTGCGGCTGGTGCGTTGTATGCATGTGCGTTGTCAAGTGCGGCTGGTAAGTCAACCGATAAAGCTCGACATGAGTTGCTTGCCGGCTTACGCACGATTCCAGATGCGTTAGTTGAAGTGCTTGCAACACGACCAGCAATTGCGACAGCAGCAAAGCAGTTTGCATCGGCTCGTCGTTATTGGACAGTTGTTGGTAATGGGATGAACACGATTGCGGCACAAGAGGTTCGCATTAAATTGTCTGAACTTTGCTACAAATCAATTTCGAGTGACACAACTGAAGACAAAAAACATATTGACCTGTCATGTGAGCCGTTGATTTTTGTTTGCGCAACTGGCCTGCTTGAGGGCACCGCATCTGATGTGGCCAAAGAAATCGCAATTTATCGAGCGCATAAAGCGTTGCCGATCGTTGTCGCTTCGGCTGGTCAGCATCGATTTGATGCAGCAGCGGCCGTGCTCCTAGTACCAAATGTTGAGTCGAGTCTTGCTTTCATTTTGAGTGTGATGGTGGGACATTTATTTGGCTATGAGGCTGCACTGGCGATTGATGCACTTGCCCGTCCATTGCGTGAAGCGCGCGAAGTTATTGAACATGCAGTTGAACGAGGCGGGGATGCAAATGTATTGCTGACCAAGATTCGTGCCTTGTTACCTGTGCCAGCCACAAGGTTCACCGATGCGTTGGCAACGGGCAATTACGACGGCAATCTTGAAGCCAGCACTGCAGTGCGCATCGTGACGATGTTGCGCGACACACTTTCAAGTGATCCTGTGCAGTCTTATCAGCAAACTTCTGGCAAGATCGCTTCGCCAGAATTATTGTTAGATGATCTAACAAGTGCGCTAACTCGCGGTGTCGACGAATTAACTCGTCCAGTTGACGCAATTAAGCATCAAGCCAAAACTGTCACTGTCGGTATTTCGCGCAGCGACGAAGGTTTGTTCGATCGACCGTTGGTCAAGGCGTTGCTTGAGGCTGGTGTTGCTCGCGAACGACTTTCATATCGCGTGTTAAAAATAGTCGCTGATCTAGACGCTGCGGTGAGTTCGGTGACTGGGTTCACGCGATATCGCATTGAAGGAGATATCGCCAGCAACTCTGGCACGATCACAATTGTTGATCGTGGTGGAATGTCAAAAAATCTTTCGTCACGAGTTGATCGCAACTCTGCACTAGTTGGCACAAAGCGAAGAGTAGCCAGTGATCAAGAGGTGCTAGTTGCTCGCGGTCGCAGCGATAACCGCACCGTGATTATGGTTCCTGAAACTAAAGGTGGAGAGACAACTGGTATCACCTTGTTGCATGTGATGTTTCACGATCATCTTGCGGCAACTGCAATGCGAGCGGTGTTGCAAGGATACGACCGTCGTTACGACCGTCTAGTTGACTGGGTAACAGAAACCGAAGGTTCATTTCGCGAAGACCGGCTTGCCGAAGTTCCTGTTGCTGACTTGTTGATTTTGCCGATCAGCGAGATGGCCGACCACTGGCGTTCGCGCTAGAAAGTCAAACAGTGATGATCGGCCTCGGCATTGACGCAGTAAGTGTTTCGCGTTTTCGCGATGCATTAGAGCGCACGCCGACATTGCGCACCAGAGTCTTCACACAACAAGAATTAGATTCAGTCGCCGATCGTCAAGATTCGGCCCCTAATCTGGCCGCACGATTTGCAGTTCGTGAGGCAACAATGAAGGCACTCGGTGTCGGTCTTGGTGCATTTGATTTGCAGGATGTTTCGATTCGTAGCCACGCTTCTGGTGCCCCCGAATTAATCGTCACAGGCCGAGCGGCAGAACTTGCGCGTGAACAAGGCGTCACTGCATGGCATGTTTCGCTTTCGCACACTCATGACACGGCCGTGGCCATCGTCGCGAGCCACTGAGTTCGCATTCGTTCTGCGATGAGTACAACTAATCGTTGGGCTTGGGCCGAGATTGACCTAAGTGCACTAGCCAACAACGTCGAAACTCTTGTCGCGCAAGCGGGTCAAGCAGAACTTTGGGCAACTGTTAAAGCAAATGGATACGGACACGGCGCAGTTGAAGTTGCGCGAACAGCCTTGGATTCTGGGGCTCGTGGATTATGTGTGGCGCTCGCCGATGAGGCGCACGAGTTGCGCCGCGCAAAAATTACCGCACCGATACTTATTGTTAGCGAGCAACCACAAGCCCAACACGAACAAATGTTGCTAGACGATGTTTGTGCAACCGTATATAACGAAGCAAATATCTCCAGTTATGGGGCAACTGCTGAACGACTCGGAGTGATTGGTAAAGTGCATCTGAAAGTTGACACTGGAATGCATCGGGTTGGTGCACCAATTGAAGATGCGTTGGCGCGTGCCAAACAGGTCAGCAAACTGCAATCATTGAAACTCGAAGGTGTTTATACACATTTTGCGGCGGCTGATTTGCCTGAACATAGCCAGACAGATTTGCAACTCACGAAGTTTCGCGAAATCGTGAAGTTGCTTGAACAAAACTCACTACGGCCAAAATATGTTCACACCGCTAATTCGTCGGCGTCGTTGCGCAACTTAGATTTGACCACAGATATTGTGCGAGTCGGAATTGCAATTTATGGCATCGCTCCAAGTATTGAACTTGAATCAATTTCCACAAAATTGAAACCAGTGATGTCGGTTCACGCCCGTGTTGCACATCTGCAACGTCTTGGTGCTGGTGAAGGTATTTCATATGGCCTGCGTTACAAACTTGATCGTCCAGCAACAATTGCCACATTGCCGATTGGGTATGCCGATGGCATACCCCGACGACTTTGGTCTGTCGGCGGAGATGTATTAATAAATGGCAAGCGTTGCCCAATCGTTGGTGTCGTAACAATGGACCAACTGATGGTTAATTGTGGTGAAATGCCGATCAAGATTGGTGATCATGCAGTCTTGCTTGGCACACAAGTTAGTCAAACAATTACTGCCAATCAGATTGCAACAAGTCTTGAGACAATTGGTTATGAGATTGTCTGCGGCATAAGTTCTCGCGTCCCACGCCGTTACATCACTTCAAAAAAATAGCAATCATGAAATTTTCTGTTACCTCGTTAAAAGACACTGCGTACCTAGCCGAAGTCTTAGCCGCACATTTAAGGCCGCGCGACATGATCGTCTTGGCCGGAGATATCGGATCTGGCAAAACTACTTTCACACAATTTTTTGGTCAGGCACTGGGCATCACCGAGCCGATCACTTCGCCAACATTTAATTTGCTGCACAATTACGGAAGTGGTCGGATGGCTTTACACCATGCCGATCTATATCGACTTGAACGCACCGGAGAATTGGCCGACCTTGGCTTGGATGAATTGCAAGACATCGGCGGCGTCATTGTGGTTGAGTGGGGCGACATAGTTGGCAATGAACTGGGTGATGCTTTAATTATTCGGTTCTCACATTCAACTGATGTTGAGGTGATTAATTCGCGCCGTGTCGAAATTGAGCTGCGTGGTCAGCAATGGCTGAGTCGTTGGCAAAAAATAAGCGATGAACTTGCCACAAAATTTAGTGATTTGGTGCGAGGCTAAAGCCAGTGATTGTTTTAGCAATTGATACTTCAACCGACGCTGTCAGTGTGGCGATCAACAACTCAAAGCAACTTTTGGCCAGTGCTCATGTGACGAGTGATCGGCGCCATGCTGAGTTGCTCACACCGATGATTAAAAGTGTTAGCCAACAAGCAGATATTGCGATGTTCGAAATAGATGTTGTCGCAGTAGATATTGGGCCTGGTTTGTTTACTGGCATGCGTGTTGGTATCGCCAGCGCCAAGACAATCGCTCAAGTTCTTGATATCCCAATAATTGGTATTTCAAGTTTGGATATTTTGGCACGCTCGGTTGTCGCAACGCAACGAGTCGTTTTGGCGACAATAGATGCACGACGCGGAGAACTTTATTGGGCGATGTATCGCAATGATCTTGGTCCGAGCATTGAAGTCAAGCCACCAGTTGTTGGCAAGGTCAGCGATTGCGTGGCAGACCTCGTTGATCGCGGTCAATCGGCATTGATCGTTGGCAATGGCGCACAGCGACATCAAAACGCGATGAGCGAATCGCTCGAAGCAACAGGTCTGTCAATTGAGTGGGCGAGCGAGCAGTTAGCACAACCAAGTGCAAATGTTTTGGCGATCATTGCTGCAGAACTTGCGTTGCACGAGCAGTGGCAAACTTGTGTTGAAGTGCAGGCGTTATATCTTCGGGCACCTGACGCAGAAATTAACTGGCAAACGAGAGTCAACTCATGAGCATTCGAGATCGATTTATTCGAACAAACTCAAGTGATAAAAGTTCAGAAAATTTAGACGAATTAAATGTTTCGCCAGCATTAGAGATTGCGCAGATGCGTCGCGCCCACATTCGCAGCATTATGCCAATCGAGCAACAGGTTTATCCGCGACCGTGGACAGCACAAGTTTTCGTCGAAGAACTCGAACAAATGCGAAGTGGTAAGCGCCACTATCTAGTTGGCACGATTGCAGATCAACTCGTTGGATATGGCGGCCTGCTCTATGTAGAACAAGACGCGCATCTAACCAATATTGCAGTGCATCCAATGTGGCGAAGTCGCGGAATCGCTACCGAGTTATTGCTGGATCTGGCATGGGAAGCAAATCGACGCGGGTGTGCAGCAATGACTCTTGAGGTGCGCAACACCAACACTTCAGCACAACAGTTGTACCAGCGGTTTGGTTTTGTACCAGCCGGAATCCGCGAGAAATATTACGAAAATCGTGATGACGCAATCGTGATGTGGTGTTCCGATGTGCAACAACAAGAATTCGCATCCCGACTGCGACAAATTGAGAGAAGTCGAATGTGAGCTCGACGATTAGTGATCTAACGATTGATAGTTCAACCGTTGTGCTCGGTATCGAAACAAGTTGTGATGAAACTGCAGCATCATTAGTAATCGGTGGCAACGATGTGCTGTCATCGGTTGTGGCATCGCAATTAGAAATTCACGCTCGCTTTGGCGGTGTCGTACCCGAGATCGCAAGTCGCGCTCATCTTGAGGCAATCACGCCCGTGATCAGCCAAGCAGTTGAGAAATCTGGTTTGAGTTTTGACCGTGTTGATGCAGTTGCTGCAACTGTTGGGCCTGGGCTAATTGGCGCACTATTAGTTGGCGTTGCGGCTGCAAAGTCTGTTGCACTTGTTCTAGACGTGCCGTTCGTCGGCGTTAACCATCTTGAAGCTCATCTTTACGCCGCGATGTTGGATGATCCCAATGTTGAGTTTCCATTACTCGTACTTCTTGTTTCGGGTGGAAACACTTTGCTAGTCGAAGTTCGTGAGCATGGTGTTTACAAAATAGTTGGGCAAACTCGCGATGATGCCGCTGGCGAAGCATTTGACAAAGTCGCACGGTTTCTTGATCTGGGTTATCCAGGTGGACCAGCAATTGATGCGTTGGCTAAAACAGGCGACGCTGCAGCAATTGACTTTCCGCGAGCGATGCTTAATGACGGGCTTGATGTTTCGTTTAGTGGATTAAAAACCGCGGTGATTAATCATGTTCGAAAATATCCTGAGTCAAAAACCAAAGACATCGCTGCTTCGTTTCAGGCAGCAGTTGTAGATGTTCTCGTTGCTAAAACTTTGCGTGCGGCCGAGAATTTAGGTGCTCGGACTGTGGCAATTGGCGGAGGAGTAGCAGCCAATTCGTATCTGCGCAGTGAGATTTCTGTGGCGTGTGCCCGAAAAGATTTTCGCGTGGTGTTACCGTCATTAACCATGTGCACAGATAATGCGGCGATGATTGCGTCGGCTGGTTGGCATCGACTGCGCTTGACAGGGGCGACTGCTCTTGATGCTGGGGCGTACCCGAATCTTGGGTTGACGGTGGCGCAAAAATGAAAGATTTGATTGTCGCCAAACCTCTGAAACTTGGTGAAAAAAGTATCTGGCCGCCAGTCGTTCTCGCGCCGATGGCTGGCGTAACCAATCAACCGTTTCGCACACTTTGCCGCGAGTTTGGGCCCGGTCTTGTTTATGTCAACGAGATGGTCATGGCCGCTGCACTTGTCTATAAAAATCCAAAGACTGAAGCGATGATTGCTTTTGGCAAGGATGAATCGTTTCGCAGTTTGCAACTTTATGGCAGCGACCCAACGATCATGGCGAACGCGATTACTCAACTCGGTCGACGCAATGCAGTTGATCACATTGATTTGAATTTTGGTTGCCCTGCACCAAAAGTAACTCGTCGTGGTGGTGGAGCAGCAGTACCACTGAAGAAAAATTTATTGCGTGAAATTGTTACGACTGCAGTCAAGACCGCGAGTGCATTTGGTATTCCGGTGACATGTAAATTTCGGATGGGATTAAATGACGATCTCTTGACTTTTATTCACACTGGATTGATCTGCCAAGACGCTGGTGTTTCAGCAATCGCGTTGCATGCGCGAACCGCGCAGCAACACTATGCACCTTTTGCAAGGTGGGAAGCAATCACTGAACTAAAAAATGCAGTGACTGATATACCCGTGCTGGGCAACGGCGATATTTGGGAAGCCAACGACGCACAAGAAATGATGCGCGTGACTAGATGCGACGGCGTTGTAATTGGTCGTGGATGTCTCGGTAAGCCATGGCTATTTCGTGACATGGTGGCGATGTTTAATGGCGAGCCGATACCAGCAACGCCAAAACTCGGTTGGGTTCTTGATGTGATGTTGCGCCATGCAACCGCACTTGAAGCACACTTTCCACCTGGTCGTGGCATTCGTGAGTTTCGAAAGCACGCTGGCTGGTATCTAACTGGATATCCAGTCGGTGGTGAACTGCGAAAACGTTTTAGTGAGTCGTCAAGTATTAGCGAACTATGTGACCTGAGTGCGTTGTGTGATGCAGGTGCAAGCATCGTCGAAGGCGGCGAGCGTTTTGTGCGCGGCCACAGCAA
>CAMATY010000005.1 GCA_945861325.1 Ferrithrix thermotolerans DSM 19514 | reverse complement strand
AGAATGTGGCGAATGCTTGATTTGATCAATGGGTCATATGCAGGCAAGATGCATCCACCTGGCAGACCAAACATCACTTCAACATTTTCCTGCTCAAGACCTTTGATCAGCGCTTGTGCTCCTGTGAGTTGTTGATTTGATTTCATTTTCACTCTCCTGTTGCTACTTTTCCGAACTTCTGACCTGATTTTGGGTAATAAAAAAACCTCCCTGACGGGAGGTTGTCGGCGCACGCTCTTGAGCGCGCGCCTAGAGAATAACTACGACAGTTGCGCGATAAACACCTTTTGTTGTAAACACTCCTGACAGTGTGGCAGCAAATGCCAGCAGTTCACAACCTGAGATTTGATGTATCTCTGCCTTGACGATCAAGGCTTCGTGCTGACCACGAGTCGTCATGATTTGCCTATAAAAGATACTCTTCAACTGTTTATTGACAAAGAGGAGCCTTTGAAAATGAAAGTCTTACAAACACCTGATTCGCAATTTGAAGGTCTCGCCGACTGGCCTTATCAGCCGATTTATACGATGATCGATGGATCTTCGGCGTCTGACGCGGTCACTTTGCGAGTGCATCACATCGATGCCAGACCACAAGATGCAAACTCAGGCGATGTTGTTGAAACCGTTTTATGCATGCACGGTGAGCCCAGTTGGTCGTATCTATATCGCAAGATGATTCCACGATTTGTCGCCGCTGGTCACCGTGTGATTGCCCCCGACCTAATTGGTTTTGGTCGCAGTGACAAACCGACAGAAACAACTGACTATACATACGAGCGCCATGTTGATTGGATGACTCAATGGCTGATTGCCAACGATCTGAAAAATCTAACTTTGGTTTGTCAAGACTGGGGTGGATTAATTGGTTTGCGCCTTGTGGCCGCAATGCCTGAGCGATTTTCGCGGGTCGTTGCTGCAAACACATTTCTAAATACTGGTGATCGACCACCAAGTGAAGCGTTCATGGCTTGGCGAAAATTTAGCCAAGAGACACCAGTTTTTAGCGTCGGCAGAATTATGCAGGGTGGATGCAAAGTGAAACCATTCGCAGACGAATTGCGCGAGGCTTACGACGCTCCGTTTCTTGATGACAGTTACAAAGCAGGCGCCAGAGTTTTCCCGACGCTTGTGCCGATTTCGCCCGAAAGTCCTTCTGCACGCGAAAACGTCGAAGCATGGAAATCACTTCGCAAATTTGACAAACCATTTCTCACAGCATTCAGCGACAGCGACCCTGTGACAGCAGGCGGGGATAAATATTTTCAACGTGAGATTCCTGGTTGCGCTGGTCAAGCGCATACGACGATCACAAACGCGGCACACTTCTTACAAGAAGACGCTGGTGAAAAATTCGCTGATGTTGTCAATCAATTCATTAGCGCCAACAAGTGAGAAATCTCTCTTGAAATTCTTGGCGTAGAGTATTTAGATGTCAAAGCCTGAGCCACAAGCAACATCAATTGAGCCAGCAATTGGCCGCCTCGGAGTACTGACCGTCGGTCTCGGTGCAGTTGCCTCGACTTTGATTGCTGGAGTTGAACTCACCAAAAAAGGTATGGCTTTGCCGATTGGGTCACTGACACAACTTGACACGATTCGTCTTGGTAAGCGCACAGATAATCGTTCACCGATGATCAAAGACTTCGTGCCACTCGCCCGACTTGAAGACATCGTTTGGGGCGCATGGGATCCGTTTCCAGATGACGCATATGTTGCAGCACAACGCGCAGGGGTTCTCGAGGGCCCAAAACATATTGAAGCGATCGCTGATGTTCTGCGCGATGTGCGCCCAATGAAGGCCGCATTTGAGCGCAACTATGTAAAAAATATTGATGCCGACAATGTGATGGGAAAAATTTCGAAGCGAAAGATGCTTGAATCAATTCGGGAAGATATCAATCGCTTCAAAGACGAAAAGAAATGCGATCGGCTAGTCATGATTTGGTGTGCTTCAACTGAGATTTATCTTGAGATTGGGCCACAACACCAAGACATTGAGAGTTTCGAAAAAGCAATTGACGCCAACGACCCGATGATTGCGCCGTCAATGCTTTACGCATACGCGGCGATTCTTGAGGGTGTGCCATTTGCGAATGGTGCGCCAAACCTTTGCGTTGATACACCAGTTCTGCGACTACTGGCCACAGAGCGAGGCGTGCCAATTAGCGGCAAAGATTTCAAAACTGGTCAAACGCTAATTAAAACAGTTCTGGCGCCGATGCTTAAGGCGCGAATGCTCGGCCTCGCTGGTTGGTATTCAACAAATATTCTCGGCAATCGCGACGGCGAAGTTCTAGACGACCCCGAGAACTTCAAAACAAAAGAAGAGTCAAAGTTGGGTGTACTCGAACATATTTTGCAGCCAGACAAGCACCCAGAGTTGTATGGAAATGTTTTTCATAAAGTTCGAATTAATTACTATCCGCCGCGCGGCGACAACAAGGAAGGCTGGGACAATATCGACATTTTTGGTTGGCTCGGATATCCGATGCAAATCAAAGTTGACTTCTTGTGCCGTGACAGCATCCTTGCGGCACCACTTGCACTCGATCTCGTACTGTTTTCCGATCTTGCCCAACGCGCAAAATTAGGCGGCATTCAAGAGTGGCTTTCGTTTTATTACAAGAGTCCACAAGTGGCCCCAGGTTTATATCCTGAGCACGATCTGTTTATTCAGTTAACAAAATTGAAAAACACTTTGCGTTGGATGATGGGCGAAGATCAAATCACTCACCTCGGGCGCGAATATTACGACGAAAACTAATCCACTGCGAGTCGCCACAGCGCTCGGGCTTGATTTATTTAGCGTGTTGCTGTTTGTTGCAGTTGGCCGGCGAAATCACAACGAAAGCGCAGGTATCTCGGGTGTCATCGAAGTTGCTCTGCCGTTTTTAATCGCACTTGTTTGTGGCTGGCTCGTGACTCGGGCGTGGCGAACTCCGCACTCAGTTGCAACCGGCGTAGTTATTTGGTTAGCCACCGTTGTTGGTGGATTGCTCCTGCGAAATCTGTTGTTCAATCGTGGTACAGCGACGCCATTTATTATTGTTGCCACACTCGTGCTCGGCGCACTAATCGCCGCTCGCCGCCTGCTTAGCCACCGTATGTCGAGTCACCGTCTTTCTTAGGCAACCAGTTTTTTGACAATCTTTAGTACTGCGATTGCCAACAAAATTACATCCGTAAGTTCTTTCATTGAAGGTTCGTAAAGAGTTAAAGTTGGATACTCAACCAAGTTGCGTTTTTCCCTGACCATATTTAGTTCGTCTGCAACAACTGCCAATTCAGAAAATACTTCGCTTGAACAAAAGAATAAGGTTTGATGGCCTCCACGACTTGTTACTCGAAGCCCTTGAGTTGCGATTGCCGCGGCACATGCTTTACGGACCGAGTCGTATGCGAGTTGATATGCGCCAACAACATCAGAAGACTGCTTCAATGCAATTGAACTTCTTAGATGCGCCCGCGAGTCTCGAAGAAGTGCTTTAACAAGTCCTGGATTATCTTCAATACGTTCAAGACGACCAGCGAAAATCAACTTGTTGATCACATCTGACACACTTAAATGTGTGAGTTAAATGATGATAAACGGTCGGCGCTTTATCTCTTTTTTGAGTGGGTCTTTAGAGGTTTTCGTCCACCATGAAGTAGGACGACTCATTGAGTTGACCACACGATCAATCCGATTTTGTATCGCAATATTCGCCTTTGCAAGTTGATGGCTATTCGGTTTACCGAGGATCAACAAGTCAAGGTCGTTGGGTGCAAAGCCAGGCGTGCCGAGATATCTAGCCGCCCAGGAGCCAAAGATTATTACATTGTCAACACCATCAACTTTTGCGAGTTCTTCAGTGACTACTTGTTTTGGCCCAAATGACCTGAGCAATAACTCTGCCAACAACTCTGTGTCACGCGAATTGTTCGCCGAGACAAGTCGCACATTTCCAACCCTTCGCGAAATTACAACCTCTGCTCTTTCGCTGCGCGAAATCTCTCTTTGCGTTGTTGCCAATGAAACGCCTACTCGCCTTGAGATATCAGTCAGACTGAATTCTTTTGGACTCGACCAAAGAATTAAGCCAAGTATCTCTGCCTGCAGCCGTGAACGAAAAATAGGCAACAACGGAGGAGCTGGTGATTTCATTAAGTGCAATATATCTTGCATTTAATGCAAGTACTAATTGGATTCAGTTATTCGATGATGTTGGTGATTGCGCCGCGATCTGCGCCTTGAGCGAGTTTCGCATATTTCGCCAGTACACCACTCGTATAGCGCGGCGGGTTCGGCTTCCACCCTTTTTTACGCTTTTGCAATTCTGCTTCAGAGATCAGCAAGTCAATTTTCAACGACGGAACATCAACTAAAATTTTGTCCCCGTCATTGATAAATGCAATTGGCCCGCCATCGGTTGCTTCTGGTGCGACATGACCAATACAAAAACCCCAAGTTCCGCCGCTAAATCTGCCGTCAGTAATTAATGCGCAGTCGCCACCGCGGCCGGCACCTTTCATCGCGCCAGTGATCGCCAACATTTCGCGCATGCCTGGACCACCTTTCGGGCCTTCGTAACGAATCACGAGTACCGTGCCTGGTTTAATATCGCCCGACATGATTGCAGCCATCGCGCCATCTTCGCCGTCGAATACTCGGGCTGGTCCTTCGAAATGCATTTGATCAGCCGACAGACCTGCGACTTTGACAACTGCACCGTTCGGCGCAAGCGAACCACGCAAAATATTAAGTCCGCCCTCTGCATGAATCGCATTTGTTAAAGGATGAATAACTTCGCCATCAGGAGCCGGCGGATTTAACTCTGCCAAGTTCTCAGCCATCGTCTTGCCAGTTACTGTCAACACATCGCCGTGCAATAAACCTGCGTCAAGCAAATGCTTCAAAACAACTGGCACGCCACCAACGCGATCTATGTCGGTCATGTGATATTTACCGCCAGGTTTTGTGTCAGCGATATGTGGAACTTTGGCTGCGATGCGATTGAAATCATCAAGTTCCAAAGCGACACCCGCTTCATTAGCAATCGCCAACAAGTGCAACACAGCATTTGTGCTGCCGCCGAGTGCATTGGCAACTGCGATTGCATTTTCAAACGCTTTTTTGGTCATGATATCGCGCGGATAAATGCCGAGGCGCAAAAGATTTACAACTGCCGCGCCGGCGCGTTGCGCATCATCATCGCGTCGCGAGTCAATCGCTGGTGGCGAAGCACTGCCAGGCAAACTCATGCCAAGTGCTTCGGCGATGCTCGACATTGTGTTTGCAGTAAACATTCCGCCACATGCACCTTCGCCAGGGCAAGCCTCGCGTTCAATCTCGCCCAGTTCGGCTTCACTCATTTTGCCTGCGGCGCAAGCACCGATTGCTTCAAACACTGTTGTGATGTCGATGTTCTTGCCGTTATGCACCCCAGGCAAAGTTGAGCCGTTGTAAACAAAAACACTTGGCAAGTTAAGTCGCGCGGCGGCCATCAACATCGCTGGGATGCTCTTGTCGCAACCTGCTAATCCAACAAAGCCGTCAAATCGTTCGGCGTGCATCACGGTTTCAACGCTGTCGCAAATAACTTCACGGCTAACTAGTGATGCACGCATTCCTTCGTGACCCATGCTGATGCCATCGCTAACGGTGATCGTGCCGAACTCAAGTGCAACGCCGCCCGCTTCACGAACTCCGATCTTGGCGCGCGCAGCCAATCGTTTCAGCGAAACATTGCACGGCGTTACTTCGTTCCATGATGACGCGATCGCAACTTGGGGTTTGACCCAATCATCATCGCCAAGGCCCACTGCACGCAACATTGCGCGCGATGCAGCTTTTTGAATTCCGTCGGTTACATCGCGACTTCGCGGTTTGATATTTACAGGCGTGCCGGGCTCGCGAACTGTCATAACTTAAGAGACTAGTTGCTTAACTGCTTTCGAACTCTTTAAATAAATTGCCAGCACGGGTATCAGATATGCAAAGTAGGTAATTACTCGAATTCTTTCAGGATTTGCATGCCAGCCGAAAAGGCCTTTCATAAAGTCATAGAAAGTGCCGTCCGCCGACCAAATTCCGGTTTCAATATTCCATGCTGATGAGATCAAGTAACCCGTCTCCCAGCCAATTAATTCACGAAGTTCGTGCACTGCTTTGCCAGCAAGACCAGCCGCAAATAGAAGCAACAAAATTGCCGTGACATTGAAGAACATTTTTAAGTTCACACGACTGCCAGCTTTGAAGACAAAAATGCCGATGGCGACTGACGCAATCAGACCAACAACGCCGCCGATAACAACTGAAGAGCCCGAAGCTGTTTCAGTTTTCGCACTCAACAGAAATAATGCGGTTTCTAAACCTTCACGGGCCACCGCTACGAAGGCAATCACGATCAACGCAGTTTTTGAAGAACCTTCAGCCTTGTTGCGAAGATCTGTACTTAAGTTGCGCGCGTTTGCTCGCATCCAAAAAATCATCTGTGTAAGCACAAGCATTGCTGCAAGAGCCAGGAAACCTTCAACACCTTGTTCTACTTTGCCATTCAAACCATCGACAAGAACATAAAAAAGAACGCCAACAAATAGGCACGCGAAGACCGCAGCAAGCGTGCCAAACCATACTGACCGCTTTTCGTCTTGCCGATTTGTTTTGACAAGATAAGTCAACAAAATCGAAATCACCAATGACGCTTCGAGACCTTCGCGAAGTGTGATTAAAAAACTTGAACCCACTACTAAATTCCCTTCCGATTGATTTGTTAGGGTAGCCTAACATTAGGCGAAGGCCTTACAACAGGCATTTACGGGCGTTTTGCGTGAAGTAATGCTGTGATTACCTTGCCATCAGCCTTGCCTTTTGAGAATTTCACCTCAATTTGCTTTCTCCTAAACTCTTATTTAACGATGGTCAATTTACTACAAGTTGGGCCAATGTTAATTACCAAGTTGATCGGTCTGACGGCGATTGTTGTCATGCTGATGGAACTTTTTCTTCGGCAACGTCATCATGAATGGACAATTAATCGAGATCCAAACATGAAGCCGACAAGTGCACGATTTTATGACTTTGAAAAAATTAGCAAAATTGAGCCAAATATTAATTCCGACTATTTAACACGTCACTTCTGGACCGAGATGCAAACCCTCACCAAAGACCGATCCGGACTCAAAATGACGAATGCCTCAGGCGGAAAATACTTAGTCGCAAAGAACTGCGCAGGACAGTTCTTTTCCGTAGAAGGCAATTTACGAAAAACTTCATTTGAGCCAATCTCAACACAACATAACTTTTATCTTTTTGGTAGCTCAACACTCCATAATTTTGAAGTTCCCGATGAGATGACTACCGCGTCAAATGTTCAAAAGATATTTTCGGAGAGCAATACTGGTTTTAAAGTAATTAATTACGGCGTAAGTGGAGCAACCATTGAGAATAACTTTGCGCGAATGCAAGCAATTGAAAAACAATTTAATTCTGGCGATGTAATTGTGATCCTGTTTGGCATAAACGACGTGGGCCTTGACACGTATCCAAGTTATGAGGTTCTAACTTTAAAAGTTCTCAGACGACTCGGCGATATATCTTTACTGGTACGCACGATTCACCGTCAACTTGCAAAGAAATCTTGGAAAACTCACGCAACAGCAACTGCAAAAGCTAAAACAGATTTAATTAATGAAATTAATGTGTGGGCAAGTTCACGAGATATTGGTTTTAAAGCAATATTGGAACCCGTACTCCACCTCAAAAAAAATCCAAACAAATACGAAACTGAACTCCGGAAAAGCTTCGGGCGGAAACTTGATTTTCTCTATATGTTTGGATATCAAGAATTCATTAACCTCAGTGATCCTGAAATTACCTGCTCAGCAATTGACATCTTTGATCAAACTGAAATAAGCGTTTTCTTAGATCAGGCTCACATCAATGCGGTCGGAACAAAACTCCTTGCGGCTGAAATAGTTAAATTAAGTGCGTTTTGCTTGAAGTAATGCCGTGATTACCTTGCCGTCAGCCTTGCCTTTTGAAGATTTCATCACTGCACCGACTAATGCTCCAAGCGCTTTTTCTTCACCGTTGCAATACTTTTGCCACGCCCCAGGTTCGGCTGCGATCGCAGCGTCAACCATCGCCTCAACTGCACTTTTGTCAAGTGCTTCGAATCCACGCTTGGTCGCCATCGCTGAAACATCGCCGCCCCCTGCTTCGATCAAATCAGTCAACAAGGTTTTGGCTTGAGTTGAAGTTACTTTTGCATCGCGTTCAAGAATTGTTAGTGCAGCCAAATCTTTTGCTGGCACTTTTGGAGTAGCGGACTGTTCGGCGAATGCTTGCTGAACATACACAACTGCACGACGTGGATCTCCACCCGCTGCGACAACGGCTGAGACATAATCATCTTGCCCACGCTCAACAACTACGAACGCCGACTCGCCGTCTTTATCAACGCCACAAAGTTCGGCCAATGCTTGTCGTCGTGCTGCTGGCAATACCGGCAATGCTGCTCGAACGGCATCAATCCAAGACTGGTCCGGCACGAGTGGCACAAGGTCGGGCTCTAAAAAATACCGATAATCATCGGCATCTTCTTTTGTGCGCAGAGTTTCTGTACGCCCAGTCGCATCATCCCAGTGGCGAGTTTCTTGACGAATAGTGCCGCCGCCTTCAATAACATCCACCTGACGGCGTGCTTCATAATCAATCGCCCGACCAACAGAGCGAATTGAGTTGACGTTTTTTATTTCACAACGCGTACCAAACGGTGTGCCGAGCTTATGAACTGAAACGTTGACGTCGCAGCGCATTGAACCTTCTTCCATTTTTGCATCGCTTGCACCGACAGCCAACAAAATAGAACGCAACTCGCCAACATATTGGCGTGCTTGCTCTGAAGTGCGAATGTCGGGCCGCGAAACGATCTCAACAAGTGGCACACCAGCACGATTAAAGTCGATTAGCGAATAATCGCTGCCGTGAATACGACCTGAAGAACCACCGAAATGTGTCGACTTACCTGTGTCTTCTTCAAGGTGAGCGCGTTCAATGCCGATGCGCACATCTCCTGGCAACATTAAATGTCCGTCAATATTTAATGGATGGTCATATTGCGTTATTTGATATGCCTTAGGTAGGTCTGGATAAAAATAGTTTTTTCGGTGAAATGTGCACGGCTGAACTTTGCAATTCAACGCCAAACCAATTCGTATTGCAAGTTCGATGGCATGTTGATTTAGAACAGGCAGAGCACCTGGCAAACCCAGTGTCACAGGATCAATATTCGTGTTCGGTTCATCGCCGAATCTATTTGCACTAGCACTAAACATTTTTGTTTTCGTCGCTAGTTCAACGTGAACTTCTAGACCAACAATTAATTGCCAACCGTTAGGAAGTGCTGCGACTTCGCTCATAACGACCTCTCAAGTTCGGCAGCGACTTTGAACATTGCTTGCTCACCAAGAGTTGTCGCCAGAACTTGCACGCCAACTGGCATCGAATCTGCGCCTGTTCCAAATGGCACGCTCATTGCGGGATGACCCGCCAAATTTGTTGGAATCGTAAACACATCACACAAGTACATCGCCAACGGATTATCGGTTTTTGAGCCAAACTTAAATGCAACCGAAGGTGAAGTTGGCGTGAGAATTACATCTGTTTTTTCGTAGGCGTGAGCAAAATCGTCTGAAATCAATCGGCGAACTTTAAGCGCCTTGCCGTAATACGCGTCGTAATAGCCAGCCGACAACGCGTATGTTCCAAGCATGATCCGACGTTTCACTTCTTCACCAAAACCAGCCTCGCGAGTTGCCGCATACATTGAATTTAAATCCGCAGCGTCAACGCGGTTGCCATAGCGAACACCGTCGTAGCGCGCGAGATTGCTGCTGGCCTCTGCCGGTGCAATTAAATAATACGCAGTCAGACAATATTGAATTGACGGCAATTTAATATCAACGATTATCGCCCCAGCACTGCGCAAGGCGTCAAACGCGGCCTCAAGTCGAGCAAGAACATCTGGCTCACAGCCCTCTGGCAGATCTGTAACTCTGCCGATGCGCATGCCTGCAACACCGTGATCAAGAACCGAAACAAGCGACGGCGCAGGCTGCGGAATTGAAGTTGAATCCATCGGGTCATGACCAGAAATAACTTCGAGCAATGTCGCTGCGTCACGCACATCACTTGTGAATGGTCCAATCTGATCCAGACTGCTGGCAAACGCGACGAGTCCGTAGCGCGAAACAACTCCATAAGTCGGTTTCACACCAACAACTCCACACAACGCAGCCGGCTGACGAATACTTCCACCAGTGTCGCTACCCAAAGATGCGGCAGCAAAACCTGCGCTTACTGCTGCTGCGCTACCGCCACTTGATCCACCAGGCACACGCGAAACATCATGTGGATTTTTAGTGGGACCAAACGCCGAGTTCTCAGTGCTCGAACCCATTGCGAATTCGTCAAGATTAGTTTTACCCATGATCACAGCGCCGGCAGCGCGCAACTTTGTAACGACCGTTGCATCGTATGGTGGCTTCCAACCTTGCAATATTTTTGATGAGCAAGTTGTTTCAACACCGCGCGTGCACATGTTGTCTTTCAGCGCGATCGGCACACCCGCTAGTGCCCCAACTTTTTTGCCAGCCTTTACATCTTCGTCAACTTTTGCGGCATCGGTGCGCGCCTGATCTGCTGTCACCAAATTGAAGGCATGAATCTCACTTTCACGGGCGACGATTCGTGCCAAATGCTCTTCGACGACTGCACTTGCTTTAAGCGAACCGTTAGTTACGCCGGCGACAATGTCAACAAGTTTCTGCATCTGTTAAACGTCGAAACCAATAGTTGGCGGAACGCGAAAGCGACCACTCTCGGCGGCGGGTGCTTGATCAAGGACTTCATCGCGATCTAACGATGGCAACTCAACATCTTTGCGCAATACATTTTTCAATGGATACGGCTGAGTCATCGGCTCAACCGATGCGAGATCAAGAGCGTCAATATCTCGAAAATGTTCGAGCATGCCAGCCAACTGGGCTGTCATCCGCTCGGTTTCTTCAGTAGTAAGACTTAGTCTTGCGAGTCGCGAGACTTTGACGACAGTTTCTTTTGAAATTTTCTCGGCCACGACTCTAATTCTACGAGACGATCAATGATTAGATACGCGACGGCAAGTGTAAAAACTACGATCGCTGTCCATTGATTTAAGCGCAAACCACCAATATGTTTTGCTGTATCAATTCGCAGCGACTCTACAAAAAATCTCAGAAATGAATAGCCAGCAACATACATCCCGAAAAGGCGACCGTCTTTCGGGCGCCATCGCCCTTCAATTTTGAGTAACGCGACACATAAAATTAAACAGCCAAGTGACTCATATAAAAATGTCGGATGAAATGTTGTACCGGGCTCAAAACCTGCCGACTTTGCATTGGTGGCTGAAATTTCTAATGCCCACGGCAGTGTTGTTGGTCTGCCAAAAAGTTCTTGATTAAACCAATTACCCCATCGACCAATTGACTGAGCGAGTGCAAGCCCTGGTGCGACACAAGTCAATCCAAAGGCGATCCCAAGTTTGCGTTTGCGTGCAGCAAAAATTCCGGAGATAACTCCGACTGTGATGCCACCCCAAATCCCAAGGCCGCCGTGCCAAATTTTTACGACATCAATCCAGTTTCCTTGAAATCTTTCCCAATCGGTGGCTACGTGATACGCGCGAGCACCGATGATGCCAATCGGTACAGCAACCATTGCGATCGAACCTGCGTCGTCTGGATTCTCATGCCCACGCTCGACGAGTCGTTTTTTGAATAACCAAACTGCGGCGATGACGCCAAGCGCGATCATTAATCCGTAGGCGTTGAGCCGCAACGAAAAAATTTCAACTGAGCCTTGTGATGGGCTCGGCAAAGTTTCAAACACTGATTTCATATTAGTTGTGCAGTCGCAAAATAATAAATTTCGATTGCTCGCCAAAATCATTAGCCAGGATCATAAGTAGTTATTATAAGTACGGATCATTTTTGCTACCTGGTTCGCTCCACCACTCACTTGGGTAACTCGTAGTCTGCCAGTCAGCAAATGGATAAATGCAATTAACAGGACACGCTGGCAAACATTTATCGCAGCCACTACACAATTCTGGAATTATCACAACGTCGGTTCCAAAATTGAATATCGCCCCAAACTGAGGTGGGCAAGCGCGCAGACATGCGTCACAATTAATACACTCTGGCATCTCAATGCGAACTGGTGGATTTTGCCACTTCTCATTACGTTGATGCAGCACAATTCGCTCTTCACGCGTTGCACTCATAGAAACCGAGTGTAAACCGAAGTTGCTAAAAACGGGCTATTGCTGGTCTACTTAATAGGTGGCACCCGCAAAGCGTCAGGTCGATTTAGCGGCAATAAGTTCACTTGCTCCTGTGGCGGCTCTGCTTCCAACATGGGCAATAGCAATTGCTATTTTTTGGCTTCCTTTTTGGAAATTCACTGGTGTTTCATTCCCGCTTTTTGCTTTTGCTGCCTTGTCACTGGGCATCATCTTATTTTCGAAATCAATTCAGAAGTTATTTTTAGCTCGCTTGTTGGGTGCACGGCAGCCAACTTATGAAGAGTCTGTTGCGTTATACCAAGCCTGGCGAAGAGTTGCGAAAGCGAATCACATCTCAACCAGTAGTTTTCTCTTGGCAGTTGTTGATTCGAACGAACTAAATGCGTTCGCCTCTGGCGGACACCTGTTAGTCGTTTCGTCGTTTGCAGTAAATGAACTTGACAACAATGAACTCACTGGAGTGCTTGCTCATGAACTAAGTCATCATCTTGGTTCGCATACCGTTGCATTAACAGTCGCCCAATGGCTTAGTTTGCCAATTCTGCTACTCGCTAGAACTGGTTTCATTCTGCAAACTATTGCTGAAGCAATTTCGGACACACTTGGCTCTCGACTTTCAATCGTTAAGTTTTTTGGCATTCTTGCCTCAGCCGCATTAACAATAGTTTCTTCAATTTTCGTCTCCGGCTTGATTGTCGCCCAGACACTCAGCAACGCTGTGGGTTATAGCTCTGAATTTCAAGCAGACAGACGAGTAGTGCATATGGGCTTTGGAAGAGAGTTGCTACATGCGCTGTCACGAGTTGCAGATCAAACAAACTACTTAGAGCAATTTTCTCACGACCAAATTTTGGTTTCTTCTCATCCACCTGCTCGGGAACGCGCAACTCGGCTTGAAGCTCTTCTGCAAACCGAAGATCCGTTTAGATGACAGGATCAGTAATTTATCGAACTAAATTTTCGCGTTTTTTAACAGCAACAATAAGTGGACTAACTGTCGGATTTTCGCTTCCACCATGGGGCTGGTGGCCACTTTGTTTCGTAGGTTTTGTTCTCTTTTTTCAGGTAGCAATAAAAGCAGAAAGTACGCCAGAAAGATTTCTCGTTGGCTGTGCGTTTGGTTTTTCGTGGCTGGCACTTGGCATGGGTTGGATGTGGTTTCTCACTGCACCTGGGTACATAATTGCAGCACTTTTGTTCGCGAGTTTTCATGGGATCGCCACAATCGCTTCGTCGCGATTAGGTCAGCCGATGTTCTCAAAACCAATTGCTCACACTTTGACAGAAGCACTGCGGTTTTCGTTTCCGTTTGGGGGTGTGCCACTGGCGACACTTCCAATTTCAATTTCTCAAACTCGATTCGCAGACACTGTGTCGATTGGTGGGCCAATAATTGCAACTTGGTTCGTTTTACAAACTGCCGCATTAATTTTCGGATATTTAGACAGGCGACAATCTCAGCAACCCGTCGCGATCGTTTTTCTGGTTTTGATCGTTATCCAAACATTTGCAATGACTTATAGCCCAGTGCACACGACAAATGAAACTTTGCGTGTCGCCCTAGTGCAAGGCGGTGGGTCACAAGGAGTTCTGGCAATAAATGCGAGAGCGCGCGATGCAGTTGACAGACATCTGAAGGTAACCAAAACTTTGCAACCAACGGACAATCTTGACATTGTTGTTTGGCCAGAAAATGTTATTGATGTTGCTGACTTTGCGAGTAGCGCTGAATATCTAGAAATTTCATCCGAATCAAAGCGACTCAACGCCGAATTTCTAGTTGGTGTCACCGAAAATGCTGGCTTGAATCGTTTTACAAATGCTCAGATAGTCGTGCAACCAAACGGTGAAATTACCTCGCGATATGACAAAGTTCGTCGTGTACCGTTTGGCGAATATGTCCCATCTGGTCTTCGAAGTTTGCTTAAAGCAATTGGGGCACCTGTAGACCGAATACCTCTTGACGCAGTTAAAGGTGAAGACCCCGCATTGTTGCAACTGACTAAGACAGATGTGGCAGTAATAATTTCGTGGGAAGCATTTTTCTCTGGCCGAGCAAACAGTGGCATTGAGGCTGGCGGCACAATTTTGCTTAACCCAACAAATGGCTCAAGTTACAACGGCACAATTTTGCAAACTCAGCAGCTCGCAACGAACTCTCTGCGAGCACGCGAAACTGGCCGCTGGACACTTCAAGCAGCAACAACTGGTTTTAGCGCAGTAATCACTCCACAAGGAAAAATCACAAATAGAGTTGGCGTCGGTGACGCAAAAGCAATCATTGTTGATGTACCGCTACGCACCGGTCGAACTTTATATTCGCATCTTGGTGATCGTCCGATTATTTTTATGCTTGTGCTCGGTTCGCTCACTTGCTGGTCGGCGCGACGCAATTCACGGATAAAGCTGGAGAAAGTTGACAAAATTTAAATGGCAGGTGACGACTTAGTGATTGCCAGTGAAAATGTTCGCTGCATCATTAGCCCATATCTCGGTGGCCGAATATCATCAATCGTCGCATTTGATCGTGAACTATTGATTACCAAAAATGGCGAGACGAACTCACAAAAATGGGGTTGTTACCCAATGGCACCTTGGGCAGGTCGCGTTCGTAACGGTGTATTTATCCACGATGCAAAACAGCACAATCTAGAAATCAATATGCCACCTCACGCAATTCACGGCACCGTGCTAGATCGTCCATGGGAAACTACTGCAACTTCTCCTTCGTCGGTGAAGATGCAGATAGATCTCGGAAGTCAATGGAGATTTTCGGGTGAAGTTACTCAAAGTATTTCAGTTGTCAACGACACGATTGAATTTGAATTAAATCTTTCGACGAACGACGCGACTATGCCAGGACAAGTTGGATGGCATCCTTGGTTTGCGAGACCATGCACCTTCACGACAAACTTTGAAAAAATGTATGTGCGTGATGCATCTGGAATTCCAAGTGGTGAAATGATTGCCCCAACTTCCGGGCCTTTTGATGATTGTTTTACAGTTTCACGACAAGCGCCAGTTATCAAGTTCGAAAACAATTTGCGAGTAGAAATTCAATCTGACTGCACTCACTGGGTCGTTTATGACGAGCCGCAGCATGCGATTTGTATCGAACCTCAATCTGGTCCACCAGATGGATTTAATTTCGAGCCACACATCATCACGCCAAAAACTCCCCTTAGTCGTTACATGCGTCTAATCATTTCGGCTTAACTCGTAATCTCCGCATCGGCGGAATAAAACCCTGACGGTAAGATTTACAAATGACTAAGCCGTTCGATATCAACGGCCCGCTGCGAATTGCATATCTCACTTATCGTGGCAAACCACACGTTGGTGGGCAAGGCGTGTACACGCGTCATTTGACAAAAGCGCTCACAGATCTTGGGCATCATGTTGAAGTTTTTAGCGGTCAGCCATACCCAGTTTTAGATCAGCGAGTTCAACTTCACAAATTGCCGAGTCTGGATATTTTTAATGACCACAACCCGGGTCGATTTCCTGCCTATTGGGAGTTAAACACTTGGCCAAACCTTGTTGAGGCTGCTTTATTTCTAAAAGGAACTTTCGGTGAACCGCTGTCATTTAGCATGCGAGCACACCAAGTTTTGCGCGACCGCTTAAATGATTTTGATCTTGTTCATGACAACCAATGTCTAGGAACGGGAATTTTAAAAATTGAGAAACTGATTCCAACAATTGTCACCCTGCATCACCCAATAACCAAAGATCGAGCTCTAGAGATGGCTCACACCAAAAATTGGTGGAAGCGAAAAGCAATCGGCAGATGGTATTCATTTGTTTGGATGCAAGGTCGTGTAGCGAGCAAGATGCCGCGCGTAGTTGTTGTCAGTGAGAATTCAATAAATGACATTCATACTGACATGGGGGTTTCGAAAGATCGAATGCGACTCGTTCCAGTTGGCGTTGATCCAGATTTGTTTAAACCAATTCCGACGATTACAAGAAAGTCGGCGCACCTGATCACCACCGCATCAGCAGATGTGGCCTTAAAAGGACTGTCATTTTTGCTTGAAGCAGTTGCGAAAATTCGCACAGAACGAGAGATCCACTTAACAATTATCGGAAAGCCTCGAGCCGGGGCTAGCGCTGACCTAATTGAATCACTCGGATTGCAAGATTGCATCAGTTTTGTTTCTGGAGTAACAGACGAACAGATTGTTGAGTTGTATGCCCAATCTGAGCTCGCAGTCGTACCAAGCCTGTACGAAGGTTTTAGTCTTCCAGCGATTGAAGCAATGAGCACAGGTATTTGTCTAGTTGCGACAACAGGTGGTGCTCTTCCAGAAGTTACAGGTTTGGACGGTGAAACAGTTTTGTCTTGCGTTGCCGCAGACAGCGACGCGCTCGCTGCAACAATTCGTCGTGGGCTTGATGACAAGCAGTTGCGCGAAAAGATCGGTCTTGCAGGTCGCGCGCGAGTTGCTGAAAGATGGTCATGGCGACATTGCGCGCAATTAACTGTTGATCAATATCGTGAAGTACTTTCGATGCCCCACAACCAACGAAAACTGGCCAGTCGAAATCGCGACAAAAATCAAAACAGAAATCACCTCTAGAGATGCTGACAATAAAATTTGACAAATTAAACCTAAAACCTGGCGACAAATTTTTAGATGCCGGCACGGGCTTTGGTCGACATGCCTTTGAAGCCGCGCGTCGCGGCGCTCAGGTAATAGCGCTTGATTATGCCCAGCAAGAAGTTGAAACTACCCGCGCAACTTTTGCGGCGATGTATCAAGCAGGCGAACTTGACCCTAATTCTTTTACGGGTGTTGTACGTGGAGATGCAACTTGTTTGCCATTCGCCGATGCAACATTTGATTGCGTAGTTACATCTGAAGTTCTAGAACATATTGATGATGATGTTTCTGCACTGAGCGAATTCGTTCGCGTTCTACGACCAGGGGGTTTACTTGCAGCCACCGTGCCGTCATGGTTTCCAGAGCGAATCAACTGGGCTCTTTCGGATGAATACCATGCACCATTCGTCAAGGGCGGTCATCTACGCATTTATCGCAGCAGCCAATTGCGAGCAAAAATTAAGAATGCTGGTCTAGTAGTCGGTGATTCGCACAAAGCACACGGTTTGCATTCGCCATATTGGTGGTTGCGGTGTGCGGTCGGTCCACAACGAGAAGATAATAAAGCAGTTGCAATTTACAAAAAGTTTCTTGAGTGGGACATTATCTCTGCGCCACTAATAACTCGCGCACTTGATCGCGCACTTAGCCCAGCGATCGGTAAAAGCTATGTTGTCTACGCAAAAAAACCACAGTTAGTTGGCAACTGAAATGTCCGAAAAAAGCCTTGCAGAAGCTGTTCAACCACTAACCGTTGAAGAACTTTCATTAACTGCAGATTCAATTGTAAAACTTCAACTTCCGAGTGGCATGATCCCATGGTTTGATGGTGGTCATTGCGACCCTTGGAACCATGTCGAAACCGCAATGGCACTAGATGTAATGGGTCGACATGATAACTCTCGACTGGCATACAGATGGTTGAATATGACCCAACGATCAGACGGCTCTTGGTTTAATTATTTTCATAGCGATGGCAAAGTCGAAGAAACAAAACTTGACAGCAATGTTTGCGCATACATCGGAACTGGTCTTTGGCACCACTGGTTATGCACCAGAGATGAAACAACACTCAGAGAGTTTTGGCCAATGCTTGAGAACGCGATGTCGTGGGTTCTCAATATGCAACGCAGGGATGGCACGATTTTGTGGGCCAGAGAAGAAAACGATAATCCTTGGGATTATGCGTTGTTGACCGGGTGTTCATCAATTCGCCATGCATTGATTTCTGCGACCAATGTTGCTGATGTACTCGGTAAACCAAAACCTAAATGGCGCGAGACTGCCGAACAAATTGATCGCGTAATTCAAAATCGGCCGAACGCATTTGAACCAAAAGATAGATGGGCGATGGACTGGTACTACCCTGTTCTAACGGGTGCGCTAACTGGGGACGCCGCGAAATCACGCCTCAACAGTCAGTGGGATTTATTCGTCATGCCAGACCTCGGTGTCAGATGCGTCAGCGACGAACCGTGGGTTACTGCCTCAGAAACTGCCGAATGCTCTCTTGCATTTTCTGCAATCGGCGATGTCGAAACTGCGCAATATTTATTGAATACGACGATTCAACACCGAACTACTGACGGATCATATTTAACGGGTTTGGTGTATCCGAACAAAGTTATTTTTCCGGCCGAAGAACGTTCGGCCTACACAGGAGCCGCAGTAATTCTGGCAGCGGACTCATTGCTTGGCATCTCACCAGCTTCTGAGATTTTCAAATATGAAGAAACAAAAAATAATTAGTCTTTAAAGTTTGGTTGTTTAATTCGTTGCAGAATTCTTAACGAACCCGTAGCCGACAACTCAATAAATTCCCCAGAATCAATCGCAGCGCTGTAAATATATTTAAATGGTGCTTGACCCCCGTCTTTTGGATCAGCGAAAACATCGTGAACTGCAAGAAATCCATTCAATGCAACTTTTGGTGCCCATCCAAAATAATCATCTTGTGCTGGTTGATCGCCATGACCACCATCAATAAAACACATTGATACTTTTTTTGACCATTGCGAACTGATTACCTTTGAATCACCAACAACAGGAACTACAACATCTGTGAGTCCTGATCTGCGCAAAGTCTCGAGCAACTTGGGCAAAGTGTTGAGCCTGCCCGTCACCGAATCAATTAACGATTCATCGAACCATTCCCACCCTTGCTGATTCTCCTCACTACCAAAGTGGTGGTCAACCGCAAACACAGTCGTGCGATATTTTCTGGCGGCTGCACCAAGCCAAACGGTAGAACGACCGCAATATGTTCCAACCTCAACGATTGGTAACTGTGGCAGTGTTTTACAAACCACACAGGCTGCTAGGTAGAGCGCATCACCTTCGTTGGGTGGCATGAAACCCTTTGTTATCAGTGCCTCGGCGCGTAAAACTTTATCCATGAGGATTTTGATTACGAATTAAGCAATCTGCTGAATTCTTGTTGCCACTGGTTCTTCCAGTCTGGTGAAAAATTTGCAAACTTTTCAGCAAAATTTGTTCGTGCTAATTGAACTTCAGTTGAGAGCCACCACTTTGCGACATCATCGTCAATCCTGTTTACAAACGTCGCTGCACTACTACCAGAATTGTGCAAGATCCCAACTCGCGTAAGTTCGTCAATCAGCGATTTAGCATCTGGTCTGAACTTGTATGCCTCAGGATCGTAGAAACAAACTGTGGGAATATTCATTCCAATCGTTTCTAGCCAAGATGTACCAAGGTAACTGTGCACCACGATTCGACTTCCAAAATATTGTTCAAAAATATCTTCTGAGTTTCCGAAGTTGGCGTCAGGACACGCAGCAAGAATTGCTTGGCGTTGCGCCGTGCCATAGTCGCCGAGAAATAAGCGAATTTTTAACTTAGTCTTGGTGTTTCGTAACTTTACAAATTCAACCACCTGGTCATACATCGTCTGCAAAGTGCCAGTTAATGGAAAGTATTGCAATCGATAAATCTGCTGGGGTTGGTCAAAACAAATTAATGAATCTTTCGACTTGCTTCGACTTCTTTGCCTCGGTATTACCGGCGAAAGAATACGCGTGTTTTTGTCGCCACGGCTCCATCCCCAGGTGTAGTAGGTGTCAGAGACTCGACGTTCAAATTGTTCTGCAACATGAAGCTCGTCGAGGCCATACCAACCACCGTGCTGGTGGTACGACAATTGTGTTCCAAGTTCGCACCACTCTGCTGCCAAAATCTTGAACTCAAGATGGGTCCACAAAGACTGCGAAGAATATATATGTGCAGGGCGATTCGGTCGGGCTAAAAGAATCTTCGCACGAATTGCGCTAAACCCTTCAACAACTGCCGCCGGTAAAAACACCCCGAGAAGTGCGCAACTAACTTCTGCGAGCGAAGAATCTTTGGAAATTTGTGAAATATTTCTTTGTCGCCACACATTATCGGGCAGAACATTTACCGCGTATTTTAAATTAAGGTCGTCGTGCTTAGCCCACGAGCGCCAAAGAATCATTGCACCAACCCAACTAAACGGTACGCGTCCAGAAAATGGTCTGATAAATAGAACCTTTGACGACCTCTGTTTGGTAACCGCCTTGAGAAACTTTCCAACAACTTTGTCACGACGACCTGAGAGCCCAGAATTGTTAATTACTATCGGCGAACTTGAAACCGAAATCGAAGTCGGACCAAAATTGATGAGTGTTCTCAAAGTCGCCAGGGTAATGGTCGGCAACTTGGTATAGGCAGAAAAAAAATCGAGCGTGTCCCGAAAAACATCAGATTGAATTTTTTCAGCAACACTTATATTTGACACCGGTTCGTAATTTTTCGACAATTCGTCGGCGTTGTCCTGGGTTGCGACATATACAAGGTGCAAATATCGTTCAATAAAATCACCGAGCAAGATGTCGTAATATCGTGCTGAACGAACCACTCCGTGATACTCATCAAGTATTTGTTTAATTCGACCAAATACAACTGATCTTGCTCGTTCAATTTCGGTCAGACCTGTGCTTACGCGTTGGGCATTCCAGACAATAGTCACTTCTTAAATCGTATCTGTGCCAGATGATTGAAGAAATAAGGTACTGAGAGATTGCACAAGATGTAAGAATGGCAGGGTGACTTCCGCACTTGACGATCTGATAAAACTATTGGATCTTGAAGTAATTGAAGTCAATATTTTTCGCGGGGTTTCACCCGATGAGAATCGGCAACGAGTTTTCGGTGGTCAAGTTGCTGGCCAGGCACTCATCGCCGCGTCAAGAACCGTCGACGATAAATCTCGGCATGTGCATTCTCTACATGCATATTTCTTGCGACCTGGTGATCCGACTGTGCCGATTCTCTACGAAGTTGACCGCATCCGCGATGGTAAAAGTTTTACAACACGCCGTGTAATCGCTATTCAGCACGGTAAAGCAATTTTTAACTTGCAGGCAAGTTTTCAAATTTTTGAAAAAGGACTAGAAAACCATATTCAAATGCCCAAAGACTTACCGTTGGCTGAGTCCCTTCCTGATTTTAAGGAGCGAATGACTCCTTATAAACAACAAATTGGAGATTGGTTTGATCATCCTCGACCAATTGATCTTCGTTATATCGACTCTGACCCATTCTCGAGAAAGAACAATAAAAGTTCCGGTCAAAAACTATGGATGCGTGCAGATGGAAAACTTCCGGATGATCCCGTGTTACATGCGTGCATAGTTACTTATGCAAGCGACATGTCACTTCTAGACACTGCGCTACTCCCACACGGAATTTCATGGACGGACAAAGGGGTACAAATGGCGAGTTTGGACCATGTGATGTGGTTTCATCGGCCGTTTCGTGCCGACGATTGGTTGCTCTATGACCAACTTGCGCTCTCAACTTCTAATGCAAGAGGTCTCGCTAGCGGTTCAATTTTTACAAAGTCAGGTCAACTTGTTGTAACAGTTGCCCAAGAGGGGCTGACACGACTAGTTGACTAGATAATGATCTAGATAGTCATCTCTCGACGCGAATCCATAAATGACATTCGCATCTCTGACCACTTTTCGACACAAGCACCTGCACCAAGTACAACTGCTTCGAGCGCATCATCGGAAAGGACAACGGGAACCTGTGTCTCAAATGCAATTCGTTCCGGCATTCCTTTGAGAAGCGCTCCGCCACCAACTACATACATTCCACGCTTAAGAAAGTCCTGAGCTAATTCTGGGGGTGCTTGGCCTAGACATTGAATAACTGAATCGATCATTTTCGTGACCACTGGATTTATGGCTTCACGGATTTCTGTAGCGGTCAAAATAATTGTCTTTGGCAATCCAGAAACCAAATCTCGTCCACGCACCTCGGCGTCTGCGAGACCAGGCATTGCCATCGCACTTCCTATTGAAATTTTAATTTGTTCGGCGGTGCGCTCACCAATTGCAATTCCATGACTACGACGTACATAGCCCTGAATCTCTGAGTCAATATCAAAGCTTCCAACACGCACAGCTTTAAGCGCAACAATTCCGCCCATACTAATCACTACAGTTTCAGTGGTTCCTCCGCCAATATCAATCACCAAGTTTCCCACTGGTTCTGTAATTGGTAGATTCGCTCCAATTGCGGCTGCCACGGGCTGTTCTAGCAATTGTGCATCTGCGGCGCCGGCTCGACGAGTTGCGTCGGTAACTGCGCGCCGTTCAATTTCTGTAATCGCCGACGGTACACAAATTAAAACTTTTGGTCGTGAAAATCTTGTGACACCCGCGCGTTGCAACAACATACGAATCATTTTCTCAGTGACATCAAAGTCAGTAATTGCTCCACCACGCAACGGTCTCACTGCAACGATGTGCCCGGGGGTTTTTCCAATCATCCGCCAAGCTTCTTCTCCGGTTGCAAGTACTTCACCGGTTTTTCGGTTGACAGCAATCACAGACGGCTCGTTAATTACGATTCCTGCATCCTCCTGATAAACCAGAGTGTTCGCTGTTCCTAAATCGATTGCTAGGTTCTTTGCCATAACTAATTATTTCTTCCAGTTGGATCTTGCATTTCGCGTGCCTGCGATCGAGTTTTTTGTCGAGAAATATCTGAGAGCGCCTCTAAGTGACGATGAAACGCCACTGGACCATGTGGATCATAAACTTTCTTTTCTTGTGTCAAAACAATGTACGCAAGAGTGAAAGCACTAACAATAGAAATTGCCGCGAAGAAAACTGCAAGTGATGAAGAAGCGAGCATCTTAGAAGCTAGAGCTTTCTGCTGGTTTATTCTTTTTAATTGAAGAAATGTCTTGGCTATTAGTTCCCCAGTCGCTGCCGTCTTTCCAGTGCTCCTGCTTCCAAATTGGGATCGTTAGTTTTAAAGTGTCTATCGCAAATTGCGCCGCCGAAAAAGAATCTGCACGATGAGGCGATGAAACGGCCACTAGCACCGATGACTCAGACACCAAAAGTTCGCCAACTCGATGAATTAATGCGATGCGTCCAAGGTCACTCCACCTTAGGCGCATCTCTTCGGCGATTAATTTCAATTTCGAAATTATTTGGTCATCGTAAGCTTCGTAAGTTAGCGAAGTTACATTGACTCGACCGTCTGCGTGGTCTCGAACAGTGCCTGAAAATACAACCACTGCGCCGCACGACGGTAATGTTGCCCAATCGTAAACCGCACCAACATTGAGTTTGGAATCAGTTAATTCAAGCCAAGTGCCCTCATTGTCGAGGATTTGCTTATCTGACATCTGTTTCAGTGTACGGTCTGCGTAGCATCAGTCCATGTCTCAAGATCCCAATGAGCAACCAATGCCAGAAATACCTTTTTTTTCAGAAATCATGAAGGCGTTATCAAGTCAAGCGCCAGTTCAATGGGATATGGCGCGCCAGTTCGCATTGAGTACCGCAACTAGCTCATCGACAAATACAACATCAGGCGCATCCAGCGAAGCAAATGTTGACCCAGCAGTTCGAATCGCTATCCAAAAAATCGCTGCAGTTGCTGACATGCATGTTCGTGATGTAACAGGTCTGACTACTGTCAAATCGAATAACAACCTGAACTTGCCCGAGATCGAAGTAGTAAATCGATCAATGTGGGTGCACCACACAATTGCCGCATACAAGCCACTATTTACTGAGTTTGCGACTTCTATTTCTAACCAGACAAAAATTGACCCGGCTCAGCCACAAGACGATCATGAAGAGTCAAATCAATCAGCCGAACTAAATGCGATGCTCGGCAATCTCGTCAAGATGATGGCACCAGCAATGCTCGGAATGTCTATCGGGTCAATGATTGGTCAACTCTCGTTACGGGCTTTTGGTCAATATGACTTGCCGCTTCCACGCGAACCACAAACACAACTACTGATCGTTGAAAAAAACTGTGAAGAGTTCGCAACAGACTGGAGCATCAATATTGCCGACATGCAGATGTGGTTGATCGTGCAGGAACTTACATTTCACGCAATATTTAACGTCACTCATGTGCGTGAAACGATTATTGATTCGGTCAAAGCCCATGTTGCTGGGTTCAAACCAAATCCAGATGCACTCGCTGAACGTCTGAGCAAGATAGATATTACTAGTAGTGATCCGGCTGTAATGATGCAACGGCTACTCGGCGATCCAACTATTCTGCTTGGTGCTGCGCGATCTCCAGAACAAGAAAGACTTGCGCCAAAACTGGACGCAATGATAAGCGCAATTGTTAGTTATGTTGATTATGTCGTTGACATTATTGCAACGCGAATAATCGGAACTGGCACACAAATTGCAGAAGCAGTTCGTAGACGGCGCGTTGAAGCACGCACTCAGGACCAATTTGTCGAACAACTTCTTGGTTTACGACTGACAAAATCTCAACTTGATCACGGTCATGCATTCATCGCCGGTGTAATTGAGCGAGATGGTTTTGAAGCGCTCTCAGGTATGTGGACAAAGTCAGGAAATTTACCAACTCCAAACGAAATAACCGCGCCAGGATTATGGCTGGAGAGAATTAACTACTAGTCCGAGCATTATTTGAGGCGAGAAAAAATATTGAGCCGATCGCACAAGCGACGCCAACGATTGCAAAGCCAACTGCACCTGGAAAAGTAAAAACCACGGAGACCAAACCACAACCGACCCAAACAAGTTGATTTCTTGTCTCAAATTTAACGAAAGCCCTTGCTCGATTGGCGTCGGGAGCTTCGCGTTGAATTATTGATTCAAAAGCCAATCGGCCGATTGAACCTACCCCGTTAGCAACAGCGATCAAAATAATTCCAAAAGTAATACCACCAAACACTCCGGCAATTATTCCCGTGACACCAATAACCAGTAACGAAGATGTCATCATTGTTCGCTCAGAAATCAAACGACGAACTAATGGTGAAATTGCATTTGCCAACATTGTCGCCAACGACGAGAGGCCAAGCGCCAAAGCGAACCACATCGTTCCCGCTCGCTCATCGCGCAGCCAAAAGGCAACATGAAAAAATAAAAACCCGACAACACCCCTCAACAACATCATCGACAACGCCGCATCACGAATGCCAGAACCATGTAATTCTTTTATTTCGGCGAGTTCTGTTGTTCTTGGTGTTGTAGCAACATGTCGCGGTAACTGAAGCGAAGCCAAACTTGCAAGAGCAAACATTGTCGCCGACATCATTAGCGTTGCGCGAGAGTCAATGAGTTGCAACAGTCCTGCTGGGGCTACTGCTGCAAATCCAATTAATCCTGCAAGTAAACCTAATTTGCCGTTGGCTGCGACTAACTCCTCGTCATCGTCAACAAGTGTTGGAATGAGCGCAGTTTTGCTAACTGAGTATGTTCGCGCAAGAACCAATGAAATAAAAGCGAGTGGAAATAACGCAACTGAGTTGATCCGCGGAATCATCGCAACAATAGTTATGCATCGCAAAAAGTTGACGATTAAAACTGTGAATCTTCTTCCCCCAGGGACACGATCAATCACTGGTCCAATAAATGGTGCGATCACGGCAAACGGAGCGAGACTGATCGCTAAAAATAAGAGAACTTTGCTACGTGCAGCATCCGGACTAATTGATAAAAAGAGCGAATCTGCAAGAGCAATAGCGAACGACGCTTCACCGCACGCGATGAGAGCGTGAACGCGGCCGAGTCGTCTAAGTGGAGATGCGGGAGCGAGCCCAGAATTTGAAAATGCTATGCGACTATTTTCTCGTATTTATAGCCAAGTCCGCGGATGGTCACAACAAGTTGTGGTTCGGCTGGCTCTTTTTCGATCTTGGCGCGCAGCCGTTTGACATGGACATCCAAAGTTTTAGTGTCACCAAAATAGTCGGTGCCCCAAACTCGATCAATCAGGGTCTCACGGGTCAACACTCGCCCGGCGTTAGACATCAAGATGTAAAGCAATTCAAATTCTTTGAGAGGAAGTTTCGTAACTGCGCCACGGATTGTCACAATATGTTGCTCTGGGTCAATTGAGATTCCACCGAGAGCCACGGTGCCGACGCCAGAAAAATCTTGTGAGCTCGCACCGAGCGCCCCGCGACGAAGCGCCGCTCTCAACCGAGCAACAAGTTCTCGAAGTCGATACGGCTTGACAATATAGTCATCTGCGCCAACTTCAAGGCCCACAACAGTGTCAATTTCGGCACCTTTCGCCGAAACCATGATTATCGGCACAGTACTTTTTTTTCTAATTTCTCGACAAACATCTGTTCCAGAAACCTTTGGCAGCATCACATCTAACAGAACTGCATCTGGTTGCACCGCATCAAAAACTGCCAACGCTTCAGCGCCATCGCGAGCAACTTCAACTCGGAAGCCTTCACGCTTCAAACCAACTTGTAGCGCCTCAATAAACGACTCTTCATCGTCGACTACCAATATTGTTGGCAACGAATTATTTATACTCATATCAATACTCCCGGTTTATTAATTGTTTCTTCTGCAGACTGCTTGAGATTGTGCGGCAGTCGAATTATAAATTTTGATCCAATTCCTTCTTCAGAATCAACATCAATGCTTCCTCCGTGCTCTAAAGCAATGTGCCGCACAATCGATAAACCCAAACCTGTTCCGCCAGTTGCCCGACTACGCGCTTTGTCGACCCTATAAAAACGCTCAAAAATTCGATTCAAATCTTGTTTTGCTATTCCGATTCCGCGATCCGAAACCGAGACAACTATTTCTTGCCCGTCAATCAAACTCTCGACGACGACTGAACCATCAGATTCGCTGTACTTAATTGCATTATCCACCAAATTCGAAAAACATGAAACCAATTGCGATCTGTCACCGCGCACATCCAGTTGGCCATCATTGACGAGTGTTAACTCAAGATTCTTCCTTTTTGCCGCGTGCTGATTCGTGTCAACAACTTCTCTTAGAACTTGTGCAAGGTCGAAATTTGTCCAGTCTTCTGTGCCACTAAATTCGATTCGGGAGAGATCTAAAAGATCGTCAACAATTCGCGCCATGCGATGTGACTCGGAAACAATCCTTTCCGCAAGTCTCCATACAACTTTGGTTTCTGTCTCGCCATCTAATGAGTCAGCAAGTGCCGCCACTGCACCAATAGGTGTTTTCAGTTCATGACTTAAATTGGCCACAAAGTCGGTTTGAAGGGTTTCGATGCGTGATTTTTTTGTGATGTCTTCAACAGTCACAATTATATTTTGACTATCTAATTTCTTTCCGTGAATATCAAGAAACCGTGTCGTGCCCGCAATGGCTTCAAGAACTCGGTCTCCAGAACCATTTTTCTCAACTAGTGAAATCATCTCATCTACGGCCTGATCAACTAAGACGTCGACATATCTCACACCGGTCATCGCAACAGCGGCGTCATTTCTGAAACGGCGACCAGACTTACTGTCAACAACAACTACGCCCATCGGCAAAATATCTAGAACTTCCATCAATTGCGCCATCTGATCTGTTTGATCTGTCGCAGTAGAACGTTGGCGCAAATCGTTTGGCTGTGATTCAGGTTTCTTATCGGTTCCTATTCGTTTTGAGAGCAAAAACGCAAGCAACGCCGCAACAAATGTGCCAACAAAAAGCAAGATGTATCGCACGTCAACTTACTTGCACTAATTCGGCTCGCGCTTCAGCGGAATCTCACCAGTCTGGTCTCCGACGCGAGCTTTGTATCGATTGATGCCGTCACGCTCTCTAACCCAACCAGTAACAATGAATCGAGTTCTCTCGCTCACATTTACTGCGTGGTCTCCAATTCGTTCGTAAAATCGCGCAACAACTGCCAACTGCACAGCGACTTGTAGATCAATTTTTGAATGTGAGTGAGACTCAAAAATCTGCTGAATGAATTGGCGATGCAAACTATCTAAATAAGAATCCATGTCATCAATCGCCGCGGCTTTAGCCGCATCGTTTTGCTCAAATGCTTCCATGGTTGAAGCAAAAAGTTGCTGAGCCTGTTCGCTCATCTTGGAAATCACGCCCCGCAATACCGGGTCGATGTCATGACCATAAATTCTTCTAGCGGCTTTGCAGATATTTACTACTAGGTCTGCAGAACGCTCAAGTTCGCCGGCGATCTTCATGATTGCAATGATTTGACGAAGATCGGCAGCAACAGGTGCCTGCAGTGCCAAAATCTCAAAACACATTGCTTCTAATTCGGCAGATCGACCATCAAATTCATCGTCGGACTGAACTAGATAGTCGGCACCCTCGAGATCACCGCTGAGAAGAATTGCCGTTGCACGAGGTATCGCCTCAGTTAATGATGCGCCTAGTCGAATGACTTCTGCTCGTACGTTTTCGAGATCGTTATGGAAGTTTTTGCGAATTTCATCCATTTTTAACGCCTCCATATTGTGGGACTTTATTAAACCTGAGAGTAACGGTAGCCCACTAAATGTGAACTGTGATCGTCTTAAAAGTGACGCGAAGGTGAACAAATAATCGGATTAACGCAATTGAGTCGCTACAACCCATTCATGCAGTCGTTGCTGAGCATCTTTATTTTGCGTACCACCCGAGTTGTAGATCCACTTATCATCTTTGGATAATGCAAAGTTAGGCACCTCTGGCTCAAGTAAAAACCCAAGAACTTTATCTAACCACGCACGATGCTTCGGATGAGTTAATGGCACCAGAACTTCAACTCTCCCGTCCAGATTACGGCCCATCAAATCAGCCGAACCAATGAGGTGCAACGGCGACTGATCATCAAAACCATGGGCAAATCGATAGATGCGAGAGTGCTCAAGATAGCGACCGAGAATTGAACGCACAGTGATATTTTCGGACAGTCCTGGAACTCCGGCGCGCAAACAACAAATTCCTCTTACAACTAAATCTATTTTCACTCCAGCCTGACTTGCCTCATAAAGCGCATCAATTATTGTTGGATCGGAAATTGAATTGAGTTTTAGAGTGATGCTGCCGGCGGTCTTGAATGTTGCTTCACGGCGGATCAATTCAAGAAGTCGCGGTCGTAACTGGTGGGGCGCCACAATTAGTCGCAGATAATCTGGCTCCTTGGCATAACCAGTTAAGTAATTGAACAGCTCGGTAGCGTCTGCTCCAATTGATTCTTCACAAGTAAAGAAACCGATATCTTCATAGACCCGAGCTGTTGTTGAATTGTAATTTCCAGTCCCGATGTGAACGTACCGGCGCATTTGATCAGCATCTTCGCGAACTACCAGAATGCACTTTGAATGAGTTTTCAAACCAACAATGCCATAAGTTACATGAACGCCTGCAAATTCAAGTTCTTTAGCCCACGCAATATTTCTAGCTTCATCAAAGCGCGCCTTAATTTCAAGAACAACGGCGACTTGCTTTCCTGATTCAGCGGCCTTAACTAGATTCTTGGCAATTAAAGAATCGCCCGACGTTCGATACAAAGTCATTTTGATTGAATGCACTTTTGGATCATTAGCAGCCTGTTCAACAAAGGTTTCAACAGATGATGTAAAAGACTCGTGAGGGTGATGAACTAAAAGCTGTCGCTCACGAATCACTTGAAAAATACTTAGGCCATTAAATTCAGCGGCAGACAGGCGTCCGGCAGTTAATGGAGGCCAGGGTTGAAAACGCAAATCTGAAAAATCAAGCGACACTAATTGAGATAAAGCCTTCATCTCAATAATACTGTGATGAAATGTCACGTCATCAACACCAAGTTCAAGTTCTTCGCACATCAATTCAATGACCGACTGAGCGGTTCCGAATGGAATTTCAATTCGAACTGCACGCCCAAAACGACGGCGACGCAACTCAACTTCAACTGCGGCAAGCAGATCTTCGGCATCTTCGTCGTCTAGTGATAAGTCGGCGTTACGGGTGACACGAAAAACAAAACATTGCTCAATCTTCATCCCCTGAAATAATCGAGAAAGGTTTGCTGAAATTATTTCTTCGAGCAAAACAAAACTATTTGTTTTCCCCACCTTCATCAGCCTCGGGATATTATTTGGAATCTTCAATCGAGCAAATCTCTGCTCACCTGAATTTGGGTCACTAGCGACGACTGCCAAATTCAATGCAAGATTTGAAATATATGGAAACGGGTGCGCAGGATCAACAGCAATTGGGGTAAGTACAGGAAAAATTCTCTGGTCAAACTCTTTTGTCAGATCAGCTTTCTCGTGGTCAGAAAGTTGTGACCAAGCGAGCACGCGAATACCGAATAGTTCAAGTTGTGGGAGAATCTCATCTGTCCATATTTTTTCTTGACGTTGAACGAAATCTTGTGTGCGCTCTTTAATCTCTTGAAGTTGTTCAAGCGGAGACCGACCGTCCGGAGTTCTGGTTGAAATTTCTCCAGCGACTTGGTCTTTGAGTGCCGCGACACGAATTTGATAGAACTCATCAAGGTTCGAAGAGCAAATTGATAAAAATCGACACCGCTCTAACAGCGGAACATTCTCATGACTGGCGAGCGCAAGTACTCGATCATTGAAGTCGAGCCAACTCAATTCGCGATTTATAAATCTAGATTCGATGTCTTCAGCGTACGAATTGACGGAAGTTCGATAAGCCACCAACATTCTATTTAGCCAAGAAGTCACTTAGATTTCACCTCAGCGACATCATTATCCAACGTTTGGCAATTGCCTATTCAGTTGGTGTTGCTGGGGCGACTTCCGCGCTTGCGGCAACTGGATAGCCGAGTTCCCACTCAATGCTGATTCGTTCGCGCTCGGCATCTTTGCTGACACGCTCTTGATTGCGCCGAAATTGTGGATCGTTTCTTGGCAAAAGAATTAAACGGGCCAGAACCCGTGCGCGAAACTCTTCAAGCATATTCTGATCGCCGTAATCGCCATAAACCTCCCAATGAGGTGACACTGAACCGAGAAAAACTATGCGAGCATGACCACGAGGGGGTTCATTTAAAGTTGTCTGTTCAGCAAAGTTTGTCATTTTTTTGTTCTCAGTTTCTTTATATTTCGCCGTATGAGTTGTTAATCCTACCGTCAAACAATCCTCTTCTAAGATAGGTCATTGTGCGGTTTAAATCAGATGAAATCATTGCTGCGTTAGATATTGGCACAAATAGTTTTCACCTTGTCATTGCCAAACCAGTTGCCACTGGATTTGAGGTAGTAACAAATCAAAAAGAAGTAATTCGACTTGGCCACGGTTCTGGTGATATGAAACAACTTGACCAAGACGCAATGCATCGTGGTATCGCCTCGTTGAAACGGATGCGCGAAATATCTGAGGTTCATAATGCCAAACTTCGGGCAGTAGCCACAAGCGCGGTTCGTGAGGCCGAAAATCGTAATGAGTTCATTAAGCGAGCCCGAAAGGAAGCCGGTGTTGAAATTGAAGTCATTTCAGGAATTGAAGAAGCTCGACTGATCCATCTTGGGGCACGTCATGCAATTGGTGTTGGCGACCAACAGATGTTACTTTGCGATATCGGCGGGGGTTCAACCGAAATTGTTGTTGCAACTGGCGACAAAATTTTACTTTCTCGAAGTTTCAAACTCGGTGCAGTTCGATTAACAGACAGATTTTTTGGATTCGACGCGCTACATCCGAGCGCCGTGAGTGGTTGCCGCAAATTCGTTCGTTCAATGCTGGCGACCATCGAACCGGCTGTCAAGCAACTAGGTTTTGAAATCGGAGTCGGCTCATCTGGCACCGTTGAAGCAATCGCCAAACTCATTGCACAACATAATCACGAGGCCGAGCCAAAATCTTTTAATCGCTACGAGTTTTCAACCCAAGACGTAACCAAGATTCTTGATTTGATCGCAGATCTACCGACAATTAAGCAGCGCGAAAAAGCTCTCGGCCTCGACTCATCGCGCGCCGAAATTATTTTGGCAGGCACAATAATTTTAGAGGGGATTGCGCTGTCTTTTGGAGTTACAAGTTTTGTTTACTCTGAATATGCATTACGCGAAGGCGTTTTGTTTGACACGCTGCAACGCCAAGATTTACTTGACCACCCAGATGGTGTTGACCCTGCGACACACAGTGTTCGACAACTCGCAGACCGTTGTGATGATCGACCTGCACACGGCATGAATGTTGCCAAAATTGCAAACTCGCTTTTTGAAAACTTACACAAGCGACTGAATCTTGATGCGGCCTGTCAGCGATATTTGGAAGCCGCGGCATTACTAGCCAATGTCGGCGTCGTTGTATCACACTCGAAGCATCATCTGCACTCATATTATGTAATTCGCAACTCAGAACTCGTCGGACTAACTGACCGCGAGATCGAAATAATTGCACAAGTAGCTCGATATCACCGCAAGAGTGTGCCCAAAGAATCGCATCCCGAATTTGCCTTGCTGTCAGATGCCGATAAACATATTGTGCGATCGCTTGCCGGGTTGTTGAGAATCGCAATCGGACTAGATCGCACACAAGATGGCAGAATTAAAAAGGTCAGTACAAGAGCAGAAGACGAACAACTTCTGATTTTTGTTAAGGCTTCAACAAAATTCGATTATGAACTGAATCTTTATGCGGCAAACGAAAGACGCGGTCTTCTCGCGGATGTGATTGGAACGAAAGTTAAAATCGTCGCAATAGAGTAAAACCCCTTAACGACCTACCAATTAATGGCTGGTTATTGAAAGAAGATTTACTTGGTATCAGTTTTTGGAGCTTCGTCTTTTTTGGCTTCTGCAGCACCTTCAGCGAGACCCTTTTTGAGTTCGCTTTGAGCCTTGCCTAAGTTACGAGCGATATTTGGAAGGCGCTTGCCCCCAAACAGCACTACGACGAGCAAAATAATGATCCAAATTTCAGGTCCGTTGAACATACCTGAACTCTAGCATCGTTGTCCAAAAGTGCGCTAAAACTTATAGATGCTTGAATGCGTAATAAACATCAGTGAAGGTCGGCGGATTGAAGCAATTGATCAGATTCGACGCACTCTTGGGCATGATGTTTTAGACATCCATAGCGATTACCACCACCATCGCAGCGTGTTCACAACTGTTGGAGCAAATACACCCCACAAACTTGCCGAACTTTGTAGCAAAGAATTTGACCTATCTAAACATCTTGGAGTTCACCCGCGAATTGGAATCATTGATGTCGTGCCCTTCGTGCCACTTGAAGACTCGACAATTGAACAGGCGATAATGGCGCGAAATGAGTTCGCCGAATTTGCGGCAAGCGAACTAAAGATTCCAAGTTTCGTATATGGCCCAGAGCGTGACTTGCCAGAAATTCGAAAACGGGCATTCTTCGATCTTGAACCAGACTTCGGACCAAAAAAAGCGCATCCGACGGCTGGTGCGATCTGTGTTGGAGCGCGACAAGTTCTTGTCGCATATAACGTTTGGTTGAAGAATTCAACTATCGAAGATGGTCAAAAAATTGCCCGCGAACTGCGGAGCCGTGATGTACGAACACTGGGGTTAAAACTTGGTGACGAGATTCAAGTAAGTATGAACTTGATTGCGCCAGATCTAGTTGGCCCAGCATTCGTTTTTGACGAAATTGCGAAGCGCGCAGAGATTGATCGTGCCGAGTTAGTCGGTCTCGTGCCAGCACGAGTGTTGACTCAGATCGCAAAATCGCGATGGGCTGAATTGGATCTGAGCAAAGAAAAAACTATTGAATGGTGTCTGGCCGCGCGCAATCGTGCGATGCAAAATCTTGATTGAAAACTAGAACTAATTAATTTTAAACTTAGGCGGTAGCAGTGCCACGAGTATTTTGTGCACGTTGACGACGCAAACGACGACGTTCGCGCTCAGATAATCCGCCCCAAATGCCGAATTTCTCGCCATTTTCGAGAGCATATTCAAGACAGTCGTTCTTGACTACACAACCACGGCAAACTTCTTTGGCCTCTCGGGTCGATGCACCGCGCTCTGGAAAGAAAAGGTCGGGGTCAACGCCCAAGCAGTTTGCTTCGTCTTGCCAGGAATGATCACTACTTGATGTTTTACTTGAACGAAAATCCAATTTTGCCCCTAAATAATTGCTTTCGTGTTAGTGCACAAGTTTCAGCGCACCATCACTTCTATAACTACACATGTGTAATTTAGCAACAAATCCGAGGAAATGCAAATATAACTCAGTCGGCGCGACGAGAACCCCCGCGACGAGAAAGTTGTCGCTTGTGTTCGATGAAATCAACGAGCAAATATTCGCCAAGATTTTCGGGGCTCGTAAAAAATGCTCGACCGTGATTGATCGCCGTAATCTGCTCGATGAACGCTTGCAAAGCGTGCGACGCATCAAGCATAAAAGTGTTGATTCGTATGCCTTCTCGGGTTGCCCGCATCACTTCGCTCAAGGTTGCTTCAATAGTTTCACGAACTGGTGGATAATTAAAAAACACTTCCCCAGATTTAGAAATATGTGCGGTCGGCTCACCATCGGTAATCATAATTATCTGCTTAGTGCCACTCTGACGGGCCAACATTTTGCGAGCCATCATAAATCCGTGCTGCATGTTGGTGCCGTAGACAAAATCCCATGAAACTTCCGGCAATTGCTGTGGCGCCAATTCTCGCGCTACCTCGCTAAAGCCGACAATACCCAAATAGTCGCGCGGAAACTGTGTGCTCATTAAGGAGTGCAACGCCATTGCAACTTTCTTCGCAGGAAGAAAATAATCTCGCATCGGCATTGACAACGAAAGATCAAGCATCAACACCGTTGATGACCGAGTCAGGTGTTCTGTTTGTTCGATTTCAAAATCATCAGCCGACAATTTGAGTGGAATTGTTGCACCTTGTCGCTGGAGTGCGTTACGCAGAGTTCGCTGCAGATCTAGTTGAAACGGGTCACCGTATTCGTATGGCTTTGTATCGTAAGTTCGCTCGTGTCCGACACCGAGTCGCTCAACTTGATGCTGACCGAGTCGATCTTTTTCGAGCGAGCCGAATACATCGCGTAACGCATTGGCACCAATTTTGCGTAATCCTCGAGGAGTAAGTTCGAGTTTCCCTTCGACCTGATCAATCAGCCCTGCATCTTTCAACTTCTTAGTTAGTTGAGACATTTGCTCGAGGGACTTTGCTGCGTCTTCGCCCAACATTTGGCGAACCCGGTCTAAATCGGCTTCTGCTAGTGCGGTGGGCGAGGAGGCATTACGCAACAAATTATCTAATTGATCGAGATCACCAAGCTCTTGCATTGACTGCATCGCCTGACCAAAACCCATGGGGTCATCGCCTGTGAATTCGTGGGACTGACCCCAGCCCTTTTCCGGAAACATTCCTTGAAGTTTTTGTGCAAGTTGATCCATTTGCCAGCGCAAATCCATGTCGCCCAAAAGCTTTTCGCTAAGTTGACGCATCTGCTCGCGTTGTTCTGGAGTCATTGAATTCAACATTGCTTGGGCATTTGCCATTCGTTGCGCCATAATTTCAAGTAGTTCATCCAGCGTTTGAGGATTCTCAGGGAAGAAATCGCCAAAATTCTCCATGAACTGATCAAACGCGGGTTCGTCACCTCGTTCGCGAGATTCAAGCATCTCGTTTAGGGCAGCCATCATGTCCTTCATTCGCTGCATATCTTGTGGAGTTAGATTTTCTACTGCACCAGACATCTGGTCAAGCATCTGTTGCATCATCTGTTGACGAAGTTTTTCAAGAAGTGCTTCAAACCTTTGTCGGGCCGCATCTGATTGAAAATCGTAGTGTTCTAGTTCGCTAATTTTGCCCGCTAGATCGCTTGGCAACATGTCCAGGCGAAAATTATGTTGTTGCGCAGATTCTTTGGCCACTTCGGCGCGACGCTGGTCACCAGATTTCTCGGCGGACTTGAGGGCATCGTCGATTGCGTGCCGTTCTTCGTCTACTAAGTCGTCAAGTTCAGCGGCAATCTCGCTGTAGACACCGCCGAGATCTCCACGGTCTTTAATTTCTTCGCGACGCTCACGCAATTTTTGCATCATTTCACGAAGTCCCATTAATTGTTCTCCGCGTTCGTTGCGCATACCTTCTTGCATCAGACGACGAAGCGCGGCATTAACATCACCGTGATAAAGAAGGTCGTCCGTTATTTCGTCGACGATGCTCTGAGAATCAAACTCAAATCCGCGCTGTGTCCCGTCCCATCGCGAATAATTAAAGCGAGCAGTCATAAGCGCACGCTAGTACCGTCAGCCGTAGACTGATAACTCGTATGAGATTTCCTCGCACATTTATTTTCGTGGACCTATCTGGTTTCACAAACTATGTTGAAACTGAGGGCGATCGTAAGGCGACCAAGCTGCTGGCCGAGTTTCGAACGGTGGCTCGTGCAATTGCTTCAGAACGCGGTGTTCGGATCGACAAATTTCTTGGCGATGGACTGATGGCAGTTGCCGTTGAACAAGTTGAAGGAATCACCTTTGCAATGGAGCTTGATCGTCGTGCCGAAACTGTTTGCGATCCTCTAAAGCTGCGAATCGGTATTGCCACTGGCGACACAATGCTGTTTGAGGGCGATGACTACATTGGTCGCGCTCCAAATCTTGCGGCAAGACTTTGCGATTCAGCATCTGACACCGGAGTACTGATTCCGGCTGATCAGGTTTTCAATCTTCCACAAGGGGTCAAAGCCATGCCGCATGAAGCAATCAAATTGCATGGGTTCGCGGAGCCGGTTGATATTTGCGTTCTCGTTGGACAACCAGTCATTGCCGAACGACAAGACACAACTGAAATTCGAAAGCAGAAGCCAATTAGTAGTTAGTTTTTTGCGCGGTAAACAGCACGCCCACCCGTGGCGTCTTTGTTCAATCTTTTCGAGAGATGCAAGCCCTCGAGCACAAACTCAATAGCGCTGGCAATGACCGCCGGAGACTCATCACCATCAATGAGGCCGTTCACGGCAACTCGAAGCGAAGGCATTTTTTCAAGCAACGAAACAAAATCTGCCGATGCAATATCTTCACCGGTTTGTACGACCACTCCTTCGCCGAACTCTTCTGAGACTTGACGAAGATTTTCTAAATTGCTGTGCTGTTTAAAAACCTGCAGTACCGCACCGCGCACGAGTTGTTGAAAGATCTGACCCTCGCGACCGTCTTCAACAGCATCGATTTCGATTTTGCCAGCAGTTGATGCGACGAGCGCATCAAGATCACAGACTCGCGGAGCCACCGCAGTTTCGCCAGCATGTAAAGCTCGCCGAACTGCATTTGCGCACAACAATTCTTGATTGCTTGTAGTTAATCGCACGCTCACACCACTGCGTTGATTGACCTGACTATTGGCGCGAGCCAGGTGACTTATCGTGGCAATAATTTCTTCCATAAATCTTGGAGTTCGAACCTGGACTGTGCCGATACTTGCTGTTCGTGACTCTTGGCGGACAACAGCAATCTCAGTTTCAATATCAAGTGGATAGTGGGTTCGGATTTGACTGCCGAATCGATCTTTGAGTGGAGTAATAATTCGTCCACGATTTGTATAGTCATCGGGGTTGGCTGAGGCAACCAACATAATGTCAAGTGGCAAACGAATTTTGTATCCACGAATTTGGATATCGCGCTCTTCAAGGACATTCAGCAAACCAACTTGAATTCGCTCAGAGAGATCTGGCAATTCATTAATTGCGAAAATGCCACGATTGCAACGCGGAACTAAACCATAATGCAAAGTCAACTCATCGCTGAGATAGCGGCCCTCTGCAACTTTGATCGGGTCAACTTCGCCAATCAGATCGGCTATCGATGTGTCTGGGGTGGCGAGTTTTTCTCCGTAGCGCAGACTGCGATGCACCCATGAGATTGGAGTGGCATCGCCCTGTTGGGCAACTAGTTCACGCGATTGACGCGACACTGGAGCATAAGGGTCATCGTTGATTTCGCTACCTGCAACAATTGGCATCCACTCGTCGAGCAAAAATATAAGTGAGCGAATCATTCTCGTCTTGGCCTGACCGCGTTCACCAAGAAACACAATGTCGTGACCTGCAAGTAAAGCGTTTTCAAGTTGTGGCATTACTGTTTCTTCAAATCCGAGCACTCCAGCGAATAATTCTTGACCCGCCGAAATTCGGTCAACAGAATTCTTGCGGACTTCTTCTTTAACTGTGATCGACTTCCACCCGGATTTTTTTAATTCGTCAAGTGTTTTTGCGAGGTTTGCGGGGCTAACAAGTTCAGTCATGAGCACGATATTAGTTGGACTACTTCAATTTTGACTAGCCGACGCAATTCAATACTCGTCACACGGCTTATTTGCCAGCTTTGGACGTCGCAGTCTTGGTAGTCGCAGTCTTAGGAATCGCAGTCTTAGGAATCGCAGTCTTAGAACCAGTGTTTGGCTTGACACCAGAGCCAGTGTTAGTTGAACCAGCGCCAGTTGCACCAGCGCTAGTTGAGCCACCTTGCACCGCGACAGTCTTTTTTGGAGATGCGGTTATCTCGCCATTTTTGTCAACTACGACAACCTGGAAAGTGTTCGCCCCACCTGGATTATCTGAAACCTTGATCGCAGCGGCAGCAGCGGCTGGCACAGTGCTCACAAGAATTCCGTTGCGGTAGATGTTGACTGTTGCGCCCGGTTTAGCTGTCACTTTAAATGTCACTGCATTACCAACTGCTCGAGCGGTCGCCGCGGCTGGCCGAGTGTCAATTGGTAACGGTGGCAACGGTTGACCAAGTGTTGGACGATTTAAATTATCGCCGTTTGAAGTTTGGAACCCTGTCGGAAAACCATTTGGAATTATTGGTGTACCTGCACCAGTTGGCAGAACATTCGGAATGTTTGGAATGACACCGTTTAAATTCGGCAACGACGTAAACGTATTGACAGGAATCAACGATCGAATTAGAACAGTCGTCGTAGTTGCACGGCTGCTGCTGCCGCCACCGCCACCGCCACCGCCACCGCCACCACCAGATGATGGCGCCGTTGTAGTTGTGACTGCTGTTGGAATTGTCGTTGCGCTGCCAGAACCGTTAGTGAACGAATAAGTGCTGGTTGATGAGCCACGCGAATCAGTAACTGTTGCCGATGCATAATAAGTTACGCCAGTATCAAGTTCTCCAATTTGTGAAAATCCGTAGCCACCACCACAAGTAGAGCTACTACCCGTGCCACTCGCACGAGCAACGATGTTGGTCAGTGATGCATTAGTTGCCAGTACTCCGCTCGTTGCGTGCCATGCCACACAGGTGAAGTTAAATTCGACAACACCGTTTTCAAGCGTCCAACTAATAGTTGGCCGGCTAGGCACAGTCGTAGATGTTGTGGATGTCGTGGATGTCGTAGTTGTCGTAGTTGTTGCACCAGAAGATGAGTCTGCTGGTGGTGAAGCACTTAACAATGAATAAGCCAGAAGGTTTGGCGAGCCAGCACCAGAGCCAACGACAACACCCGAAGTCGCCGATGCGGTGATCCACGCTGCGACACCAGTAACTGATAGCGATGAATTTGCACTCAGCGCCAAAGCAGCAACACCAGCAACATGCGGCGAAGCCATTGATGTACCAGAAATTGTATTTGTTGCACTATTTGATGTATACCAAGAAGAAGTGATGTTTGAACCAGGTGCAAAAACATCGACGCACGAACCATAATTAGAAAAAGAAGATCGACCATCAGTTGAAGTTGTTGAGCCAACAGTTATCGCTGATGGTTCTGCTGCCGGTGAATAGTTGCAGGCATCGGCGTTCGAGTTGCCGGCAGCGACAACGAACACAACACCATCAGCAACACCACGGGCAACTGCAAGATCTAGTGCAGCCGAGCGAGAACCACCAAGACTCATGTTGGCTACAGCGGCAACACCGCTTATGTGATTCTCAACTACCCAGTCGATGCCGGCGATTACACCCGATGTTGAACCAGAACCGTTGCAGTCAAGAACTCGAACTGCAATCAGTGAGGCGCTCGGTGCCACACCATAATTTGAACCAGCGACTGTGCCAGCAACGT
>CAMATY010000004.1 GCA_945861325.1 Ferrithrix thermotolerans DSM 19514 | reverse complement strand
CGTATTTGGCTCCGAACGGGCCGGACTCAGCCAACAAGCGCTTGAGGCTTCTGACATTCAAGTACGAATCGAGATGAACCCCGCGATTGACTCTCTAAATGTTGCCGCCGCTGCAGCGATTGCGTGTTATGCACTGCGCTAACTTGCGTTAGCGCGGATAATCGGCTGAGGAAATTGGTAACCCTGTGTCGTTGCGCAAGGGCTCTGCAGCCTTGATGAAATAGTCAGTGAGTTCACCGCGAATTAAATCGTCGCTCGATAACTCATTTACTGCAGCCAACATGTGGAGCAACCATTGATCTCGCTCAACTGGGCCGATTCGAAAAGGCATGTGTCTCATTCGCAATTTTGGATCGCCCCGATTTTCGTTGAACATCGGCGGCCCACCCCAATATTGTGCGAGAAACCAAGTGAGATGAAGCCGCGCTTTCTGTAAATCATTTGGTTCTGCATATAAAACTATTAAGACTGGGTCAACCGCGACACCTTCATAAAACCGATCAACTAGCCGTTCAAAAAATGCCAGACCACCGACACGTTCAAACAGCGAATTACTTGAACTCAGGATCTTGCCATTCTGGAAAAATCTCTGGCATATCACTCGAAACCTTCATCGTAAAATTTGCAGCCCGCTTCTCTAGAAAACTAGTCACACCTTCGCGAGCATCAGCAGAGTTTCCGCGTTGCATGATGCCTCGCGATTCTGCACGGTGGGCTTCCATCGGGTGCGATGCCCCGAGCATCCGCCACAACATTTGTCGTGACATCGACACGGACACTGGTGCAGTGTTCAACGCAATTTCGGATGCAATCGCGCGGGCAGCGGGAAGCAAATCTTCTGGCGCGTGAACACTTCGTACCAGTCCTGATTCTTTGGCTTCATCAGGGCTAACCATTCGCCCGGTAAAAACCCATTCCGTTGCTCGAGAAATACCGACGACACGAGGCAAAAACCAGGACGAACAGGCCTCAGTCACAATTCCACGGCGCGTGAACACGAAACCAAACTTCGATGTGTTGCTGGCCAAGCGAATGTCCATTGGTAAAGTCATTGTCACACCGACTCCGACAGCTGGGCCATTGATTGCGCCAATTACGGGCTTCTTGCTATTAAAAATTCGCAGCGACACCAGCCCACCGCCATCTCGCGGAACACCGCGTACACCCTGCACATCACTGCCCCCACGACTGAAAGTTTCGCCACCCGACGAAAGATCTGCACCAGCACAAAAAGCACGGCCGGCACCAGTCACAACTACCGCGCGAACGTCATCATCACTGTCAGTCAAATCAAACGCGGCAATAATTTCATGCAACATTTTATTTGTAAACGCGTTCAACTTTTCCGGACGATTAAGTGTGATCGTCGCGATATTCTCACTGACGCTGTATTGAATTTGCGAAAACTCATTCAAATCTGACATGTAATTATTTAAACATCAAGAAAGCGCGTTGCCGCAATCGCAGAACCGACAGCTCCGACTACTGCACCGATACCGAGCAAAATCAACATCACCGAAGTCAAATAACTACTCGGAACAACCAACGAACTAATGCCTGTACCAGGTTTAAATCCGGCAACACCATTTGTCCAAGCTGAATTCAATGCCCACAGACCGCCACAAGAAACAACTCCACCGAGCAACCCCTGCAACAAACCTTCCAACATAAATGGCACACGGATGAACCAGTTTGTCGCACCAACAAGTTTCATCACTTCAATTTCTCGTCGCCGAGCAAACATCGCCGTGCGAATTGTATTCCAAATTAATCCAACGGCAACTGCCAACAACACAAGTGACATCACCAAAGTTACGACGCGAATGAAATTAGAAAGAGTCGATATCACTTGAAACTCATCTTCGGCAAGCGCAACTGCTTCAACCCCGGGCAATGTTCGGTATTGATCGCTCAGCGATCGTACAAGTTGTGGGTCGTCAGAAAGTGGAACAACCTTAAACTGCGTCGGGATCGACTCGGGGGTTAACAGGCTCAGCGTCACCGGGTCGCCAACAAAAATTCGCTTTGCCTCTTCGTAACTTTCGGTCTTGTTTAAATAAAGTAATTTATTAACATCAATAATTGTTGGTGATGACCGCAACACAGAATCAATCAATCCAATTTGCTCTGCAGATGCATCACTGCGCACGAACACGATCATCTCGACATCGCCGCGCCATTGCACGAGCAAATTCTCGAATGCTCGTTGAATCAAAAATGTCGTTCCAACAAGCAAAAGTGAAACAGCAGAAGTCAAAATCGCCGCAGCAGTGAGTGTTAGATTGCGACGAAAACTCGCCCAGGTTTCACGCAGCGCATAACTAATTCGTGAAAACATTTACTCGTAAACTCCACGCTCTTGGTCACGAACAATCACTCCGTGATCCATTTGAATAACTCGACGGCGCATTGAATTGACAACTCGGTGGTCGTGAGTTGCCATAACTACTGTTGTGCCAGTTTCATTAATCCTGTCAAGCAAACTCATGATGCCTTCACTGGTTGTTGGGTCAAGGTTTCCCGTCGGCTCGTCGGCTAACAAAATCAATGGGCGATTAACGAAAGCGCGGGCAATTGAAACTCGTTGTTGTTCGCCACCCGACAACTGTTCAGGAAAACGGCCCTGTTTATCAGCCAAACCGACAAGATCTAAAACGGCTGGCACTTGGCGCTCGATCACGTGTCGTGGTTTGCCAATTACTTCGAGAGAAAAGGCAACATTTTCGAAAACAGTTTTGTTCAGTAAAAGTTTGTAATCCTGAAAAACATTGCCCATACTTCGCCGTAAAAATGGCACTCGTGAAGCAGGAAGGTCATTGATATTGCGTCCAGCAACCCACACATCCCCGCGCTCGGGTTGCTCTTGTCGATTTATCAGTCTCAACAAAGTTGACTTGCCTGAACCCGAGGGTCCGACCAAAAATACGAACTGGCTCTTGGGTATATCGAACGAAGCATCTCTTACGGCAACTGTTTCACTGCCGTAAATCTTCGTCACATTTTCTAGACGAATCATCGCGACTAACTTACCAGCGCACGGCAGGCACCGACGATGACCGAATTATTGTGCGCTATTAGTTGCCTCTTTGTCCGAACGGCGCCATCGCAGGTAGCCCTCCATGAATTGATCAAGTTCGCCATCTAAAACCGCCGTGACATTGCCAGTTTCGACATTTGTGCGAAGATCTTTGACCATCTGGTATGGCTGTAAAACATATGAGCGAATTTGGCTGCCCCAACCGACTTGCGCTTGCTTGCCAGCAATTTGAGCAAGTGCCGCAGCGCGTTCTTCTTCGTCTTGAGCAATAACCATTGCTTTGAGTCGCTTAAGTGCACTTTCACGATTTTGTAATTGACTTCGCTCCTGCTGCGACGACGCAACAAGTCCTGTTGGCTCATGAATCAATCGCACCGCCGACGAAGTTTTGTTGACATGCTGTCCACCAGCGCCAGATGCACGAAATACTTCCATGCGAATATCGGTCTCATTGATCTCAAGTTCGGCCTGATCTAAAATTGGCCAAATCTGCACGAGGGCAAAACTTGTTTGCCGACGTCCTTGGTTATCGAACGGGCTAATTCTCACAAGACGGTGTGTGCCACGCTCGCTAGTTAAAAACCCGTAGACATATCTGCCGCGTATCGTCACGTCAGCAGAAAGAATTCCTGCTTCGGTGCCAATTGAAATATCGCCAATTTCAAACCCGAAACCCTTTATCTCTGCCCAACGCCGATACATGCGCAGCAGCATCTCGCTCCAGTCTTGAGCATCAACACCTCCATCTTTGGCGTTGATTTGCAAAATCGCATCGCAGTCATCGTGCTCTCCGGTGAACATGCTTCGCATTTCTAGTGAATCAAGTTGAGATCGACATGCGGCCACCCCGCGTTCAAGTTCAGGCTCTTGCGTCGCATCGTCGGCTTCACGAGCAAGTTCATGCAATACAAACAAGTCATCAACCGTGCTTGACAACCCGTCAAACTGATCTAAGTCGGATTTAAGCGCAACATATTGCGAGTTGATCTTCTTTGCATGGTTTTGATCGTTCCATAAATCGGGCTTTGCGACCTCGACTTCTAGTTCAACTAACAGCCCGCGAGATGCGACAACATTTAGATATTCCGATGCTTCAGCAACGCGCTTGCGCAACTCATTGAGTTCTGTTGAAAAATCTTTCATTAGCTGACAGCGTCGTATTTAAAGACTGAATTAATTTACGCGACCGTGACACATCTTGTACTTTTTGCCAGAACCACATGGACACGAAGAGTTTCGTGGTGTCTTTGACCAATCGGGCGCACCAAAGACGCCTGAACTTGCGCCAGATTTAGCAACTTGGCTTGGTTGATCATCAACATTTTCGTCGGATGTTTGCTGAATATTGCTCAATGCAGCAGTCGCTGAACTGTCGCTGACTATTTGCACATGCATTACATATTTAACAAAGTCCTGGGCGATGCCCTTCATTAGTGAACCAAACATCTCGAAGCCTTCGCGCTGCCATTCGATCAGTGGATCTTTTTGTCCAACTGCACGCAAGTTGATGCCCTCTTGCAAGTAGTCCATCTCTTCTAGATGCTCGCGCCATCTTTGATCAATGATTCGCAACATCACTTGCCGCTCAACTTCTCGCATCACGGACTCGCCCATCTCTGCTTCTCGTTGAGCATAAAATCCGCTGGCATCCAACATCACTAGGTCGTACATTTCATCGGTTGAATCACAGTTTGCGAGGTTTGCCGCAACGATTTTTGTTGGCCAGAAAGTAACAAGTTCTAAAGCCAAACCCGTGACATCCCATTCGTCATCAACTTCAGCAACGCAATGAGCCCCAATTAATGCATCAACTGCCTCGGCCAAATACTCCATTGCCGCCGACTTCAGGTCAAGTCCTTGCAAAATTTGATCTCGGCGCTGATAAATAATTTTGCGCTGTTCGTTCATTACTTCGTCGTATTTCAAAACATTTTTTCGGACTTCGCCGTTGCGTTGCTCAACCGTTGATTGCGCACGCTCAATTGCTTTGGTCACCATCTTGGCTTCAATTGCTTCATCATCAGGCAAGGCGCGACCCATGACCCATGACAACGCGCCGGTTGCAAACAGTCGCATAAGTTCGTCATCAAGACTTAAGTAAAAACGACTTTCGCCCAAATCACCTTGGCGGCCTGATCGACCTCGTAATTGGTTGTCGATTCGACGACTTTCATGGCGCTCGGTGCCAAGAACATATAGTCCACCCAGTTCGCGAATTTTGTCTCCTTCGATTTTGCACTGAGTTGTATATTTTTTGAGCAGATCGTGATATAGAGTTTGCGCTTGTTCGCGAGCCTTCAAGAAATCTGGAGGCATCAACTCGAGTTCGACAGGCAACGCAAACTCATCCATCAATGTTTCTGGAGTGTGGCCGGCTTTCAGCAGATCTTGGCGAGCAAGACCCTCTGGGTTTCCACCGAGCAAGATGTCAACACCGCGACCCGCCATATTCGTCGCCACAGTTATTGAGCCGAGCCGACCTGCCTGTGTCACAACCATTGCTTCACGAGTATGTTGCTTGGCATTTAAAACCTCGTGAGGGATGCCGCGCTGTTTTAATTTTTGCGATAACTGCTCACTTTTCTCAACACTGACTGTGCCAACTAGAACTGGCTGACCTTTTTCGTGCCGCTCTTCAAGATCTTTGACTACAGCATCAAACTTCGCTGCTTCGGTTTTAAAAATTAAATCCGCCTGATCAAGTCGCACCATTTCGCGATTAGTCGGAATCGGCACAACTTGCAAGTTGTAGGTATTCATTAATTCTGCAGCCTCAGTTTGAGCAGTTCCTGTCATACCAGAAAGTTTGTCGTACATTCTGAAATAATTCTGCAAAGTTATTGTCGCTAAAGTTTGGTTTTCTTCTTTGATTTTTACGCCTTCTTTTGCTTCAACAGCTTGGTGGATTCCCTCACTCCATCGTCGACCTTCAAGAACTCGGCCAGTGAACTCATCAACAATTTTAATTTCACCATCTTGAATGATGTAATCCTTATCGCGGTGATACAGCACGGCTGCTTTTAGAGCAACTTGCAACTGATGAACAAAGTTCTGCTGCACTTCGTCATAAAGATTGTCGATACCAAGTTGTGACTCGACTTTCTCGATGCCAATCTCGGTTGGCACAACGATTCGTTTAGCTTCTTCGACGTCGAAATCAACATCACGAACCATCGTGCGAACTATTGACGCAAACCGGTAATAAAGCTTTGCTGCGTCAGCAACACGACCAGAAATAATTAACGGTGTTCGAGCTTCGTCAATCAGAATTGAGTCAACTTCGTCAACGATCGCAAAATTAAAACCACGCTGAACTTTTTCATCCAGCGTTCCAGCCATGTTGTCGCGCAGATAGTCAAAACCAAATTCGTTATTCGTTCCAAAAGTAATGTCTGATGCATAGTCAACGCGCTTCTCTGCGGGACTCGTGCGTCGACCGGCAATCACAAGACCCACCGACAAACCGAGCCATCGATGAATCTGTCCCATCCACTCTGCATCTCGTTGCGCTAAATAGTCATTAGTTGTGATTTGATGGACACCATTGCCTGAAAGCCCATTGAGGTAAGCGGGCAGAGTTGATACGAGAGTTTTACCTTCCCCGGTTTTCATTTCGGCAACCCAACCAGCGTGCAAAGCCGCGCCCCCCATGAGTTGCACGTCGTAATGTCGCTGTCCAATAACGCGAGTGGCCGCTTCACGCACCACCGCAAATGACTCAATCAATAAGTCTTCAAGTGTTTCGCCGCGGTCCAGTCGAGACTTAAACTCGCCAGTTTTGCCGCGCAGTTCAGCCTCGGACATTGCCGACATTTGGGCTGCCAATGCATTGATATCTGGCAGGATGTCGGCTAGCGCCTTGACTTTCTTGCCTTCGCCAGCACGCAGGACTCGGTCGAGGATTGCCATAAGACTGTAGATGCTACAGCCGCACAGATAACTAGATTGGCTCCCGATTTGTAAAGCGCTTGTGATGCCCCTTTAAGCGTTGCTCCCGTTGTGACGACGTCATCGATCACAACAACGCACTGATTATCAATCGCACGAGAACTGAATTGCGGGGCCGTAAGTCGCTGTTCACGGGATCGACCAGTTTGCGGTTGGTCAGTTAACCGACGCAACACACTGCGACACGGAAGTTTCAACTCTCTGGCAACAAACCGAGCAAGAATTTCGGCGTGATCATGTCCGCGCTCAAGTTTTCGTTTAGTTGTTGTTGGAGCCCAAGTGATAAAACTAACCATCTGTTGAGTTTTTTCAGTCTCATCAAAAATTCGATCAGCCAATGCCCCGCCTAGTAGTGCAATTGATGATCTCAAATTGCGATATTTAATCGCCAGAATCATTTTGCGCACGACCGTGCTATACCCGAAGGCGACGATCACTTGTTGATTTAGGGCGCCGTGCAAATTAGTGTTGTGAAACTTTGGCGAACTGACTGAAGAAGTTAAATCTGAAAGTTGTGCAATACAGTTTTTGCAGACCGAAGAACAAACTTTTTGACAACCAGGACATGTATTTCCAAAAACTTCGCCAACAAAGTTTCTTAAAGCAGTTTTAAACATCTTTTGAGATTATGTCGGCAGGGTGTTCCAAGATTGCGCACTGCTCTAGCGTCACAAATAGTCCGCGACCGATAGTCTGAGTTGGTGATCGGTCTAGAAACGCTTGAATTTCGTGATCGGCTTGGTCGACGACTTATTCGTTGTGTAATTGGTCTATCGCTATTCTCAATTGGTATTTCTCTTCAAATGAATGCCAACATTGGTGCACCACCGTGGGATGTATTTCATCAAGGTATTGCTAAACAAACTGACATCTCAATTGGCAAAATTATCGTGCTCACCGGTTTTTCGTTGCTCCTACTTTGGATCCCACTAAAACAAAAACCCGGTCTTGGCACGATTCTTAATGCACTTGAAATTGGATTGGTCGCCGATATCGCTCTAGCGATTATCCCCGAGCCAGCCAGTATTTTTATTCGAGTTCCAATGGCATTGTCCGGGATCGTTATTGTCGCAATTGGATCTGGTCTATATATTGGTAGCGCACTTGGACCAGGTCCGCGTGACGGTTTAATGACTGGTCTTGCCAAACGTGGAATACCAATTCGCGTCGGTCGTACCGCAGTAGAAGTAATCGTTCTCGTAACTGGTTGGCTACTTGGTGGCCAAGTCGGTGTCGCGACTTTTGCATTCGCTTTTGGTGTCGGGCCACTCGTGCACTTTTTTTTACCACGCTTAGCGGTAAAAAAACTTGCTGTTTAACTAATAGCGGTAACGCTCGTTAACTAATAGCGGTAACGCTCAGCTTTGAATGGACCGCTTGGCTCAATGCCAAGATATTCAGATTGCTCATCTGAAAGTTTTGTCAAAATTGCACCAAGTGCATCTAAATGCAATGACGCAACTTTTTCGTCAAGATGTTTTGGCAACACATAAACACCCAGTGGATAATTTTTGGTGTTGTTGAACAACTCGATTTGCGCAATAACTTGATTCGTAAACGAACAACTCATCACAAAACTCGGGTGACCAGTTGCGCAGCCAAGGTTCACAAGGCGTCCTTCGGCAAGAACAATCACAGCGTGTCCATCAGCAAATGTCCAGAGGTCAGTGCCAGGCTTTAATTCATCGCGAGTTGCACCACTGCGCGACAGACCTGCCATATCAATTTCGTTATCAAAGTGACCAATGTTGCAAACAATTGCGTTGTGCTTCATTTTTGACATGTGCTCTGCGGTCACGATTGCTTCATTGCCAGTCGCAGTCACAAAAATATCTGCAACATTAAGAACATTTTCGAGGGTATTAACGATGTAACCCTCCATCGCTGCCTGCAATGCATTAATCGGATCAATCTCAGTAACAACAACTCGTGCACCTTGGCCACGAAGACTTTGCGCACATCCCTTACCGACGTCGCCGTATCCGCAAACAACTGCCATCTTGCCGGCAATCATCACATCAGTCGCGCGATTAAGTGCGTCAATCAAAGAGTGTCGACATCCATAAAGATTGTCGAACTTGCTTTTCGTGACGCTGTCATTGACATTGATCGCCGGAAACAACAACTCTTTGTCTTGGGCCATTTTGTAAAGACGTTTGACACCGGTTGTTGTTTCTTCGGTAACCCCTTTGACGAGTTTCGACATCTTCGTCCAACGCGATGGGCTAGTTTTTAAACCGCGTTGCAATAACCCGAGCACGATTGCAAGTTCAGGATTAGACGCCGTCGTCGGATCAGGAACCGCGCCAGCCTTTTCATATTCAACACCCTTGTGCAACAACATTGTCGCGTCGCCGCCATCATCAAGAATCATGTTCGGGCCATCGCCGTCTGGCCATGTCATCATCTGATCAGTAGCCCACCAATATTCTTCAAGCGTCTCACCCTTCCACGCGTATACAGGAACACCTTGCGGGTTTTCTGCAGTTCCATTTGGGCCGACAACAACTGCAGCAGCCGCATGATCTTGTGTCGAGAAAATATTGCAACTAGCCCAACGAACTTCTGCGCCGAGTTGAACAAGAGTTTCAATCAACACTGCAGTTTGAATCGTCATGTGCAACGAACCAGAAATGCGCGCACCCTTAAGTGGCTGTGACGCACCGAACTCTTTGCGCAGCGCACGCAAGCCTGGCATCTCATGCTCAGCCAGATGGATCTCTTTGCGACCGAACGGCGCCATTGAGAGATCGGCAACTCGGTAATCCTTGCGTGCGGCAAAACTTGACGATGACATATTTACTCCTGTTTTTTAATAGTTAAGCGTTTATAATTATTGTTGATAATTTTGTAATTAGAAAGTTGGTTTGAGACCGAGTTTTTGGGCCTTAGCAGTTAGCCGCTCATGCTCTAGTTGATTTACAGTTTTTGCTTCGTTAATTAACATCACCGGGATTCCTTGGCGAATTTCATAAAGCATCTGCAAACGCGGGTTATATAGAAATTGTTCATCCTCGTAATAAATTAAACTTCCTTTATCTTTTGGGCACGCCAAGATTTCGAGCAATCGCGAATTTAAGCCAACTGCACTGTTACTCACGGGTAAGACTTTAACACTTGCGCGAGTTAGCTGGTGATTAACATCAATAATTCGGCGACATGTTGATCACACTCTTCACGAGTTGCTGCCTCAAGATTCAATCTCAATAGCGGCTCGGTATTCGAAGAGCGCACATTAAACCACCACGAGCCACAATCAACAGTTAGCCCATCTAAATGATCTTGTGGATAAGCCGCAAACTGTTTGGCCACGCGGTCTATAACAACTGCAATATCTGTCACTTGAGTATTGATTTCTCCACTGCCGGCGTACTTTTCGAATGGAGCCCGCAATTGCGATAGCGACTTACCTGTTCGTCCCATTTCGCCAAGCACGACCATCGTTGCAATCAGTCCACTATCAGCGCGGTAGTTGTCCGCAAAGTAATAGTGGCCAGAGTGCTCTCCGGCGAATACCGCACCCGTTTGGGCCATCACTTGTTTCATATAGCTGTGACCGTTCTTCGTGCGAATCGGAGTGCCGCCGAGAGCCGAAATTGTTTCTGGAACTACTCGCGAACAAATTAAATTATAAAGAATTGTCGACTCTGGGTGTGTCCTCAAGAAAACAGATGCAAGTAGAGCTGTTGTAGTGCTGCCTGAAACACTGTTGCCATTTTCATCGACCAAAAACACGCGATCAGCATCACCGTCAAACGCCAAACCCACATCAAATTTGCCGGCAATCACTCGTGCCTGCAGATCGCGTTGATTAGCCGGCTGAATTGGGTCGGCAGGATGATTAGGAAAAGTTCCATCAAGTTCGCCATACATCACTTCAAGCTCAAATTCGCCGAGTCGATCAAATACTGCTGGGGCAACAAGTCCGCCCATGCCGTTTGCTGTATCAGCGACGATTTTCAATTTACGAAGTGAATTTACGTCAATGAAGCTCACGACATGATCTACAAATTCGGCCAACATATTTTTCTTGGTAACTTCGCCTAGTTTTTTTGCAATTTCCGGTCCTTTGCCGTCTAGGACGTCTTGAGCAATTGCCTTCATTTCGCGCAGACCATTATCGATACCAACCGAACGCGCACCAGACAGGCAGCATTTGATGCCGTTGTACTGTGCAGGATTATGCGAAGCAGTAAACATTGCGCCGGGTGCATCAAGTTTTCCTGAAGCGAAATACAACAAGTCAGTGCTAGCCAGTCCTAAATTAATTACATCAACGCCTTGTTCTGTCAGCCCTTGCTTAAATGCGTCGGCTAAATCTGGCCCACTTGGACGCATATCAAAAGCAACGACAATTAATTTGGCTTTCGAGAATTTAGCAAAAGCAACACCGAGTGCATGAGCGACTTGTGGGTCAAGTTGATCGGGCACAGTACCCCGAATGTCGTAGGCCTTGACGATCGCATCTAAGTTTGGCACGACCGAGAATTCTAGTTGGTTGAAACCTCAATAGTTTCAGCGCCCAAATTAGTTCGTCGACGCCAGCGGATCATTACGATTGCAATACCGATTGCCGTTAACAAATAGGCGAACATTTCAAACTTTGTGTAGCCGTAATGTAATCGAACTTCTTTTTGTGTCGGTACAACCACCATCAAGTTTGGTGCGACACGGTAAGGGCCCTCGGCTCCAGAGATTTTCCAATTAGGAAAATAACTCATGCGCACCAGAACTGGCTGACCAATTTCGCTGACGCTAAAAGAAATTGCCGAGTCTTCAAGAACTACATTTGAAATTTGCACAGCCTTAGTTGCTACAACATCAATTGCCTGCTTTGGCTTGACAATATCAACACGACGATTTGGTTTACCCGGTTCGCCTTCGCGTCGATTTAAATCAATTTCAACATCAATGCGTTGCCAATTTTCTGGCCCACTGGCCACCGGCATTGCCGACCAATCTTCGGGATGCTGAAACCAACTTGTACCGATCTCTAGCCAACGCTCTTTTGCATCACCGTTTCTTGCGTTCACAATCACAGGCTGTACTGCGAGTGGCACGACCAATTCGGTGTTGCTTACTTCGTAAACCATCCACGGGCCACTACGCCCAACTACAGCAAGCGCAGATTGTAGGTTTGCTTGATCGATCGCCTCTTTTGTAAACGCCGTAAAATATTTAACGCCTAGATCTTGCATATAACGAACACCGAGACCGGCTTTGTTGTCGTCGTAACGCAACTCACGAACAGGATTGCTACTTTGTTTTGACATCGCAGCCGAAGTAATGAAGTGATAAGGCGTCGTGCCGGCAGCCTCAAAGTTCAAACCTTCCATAGAACCGATACAACCATTTGTCCAATGTGGCAAGAGCATCAGCGACATCGTTGTGCCGTACTTATTTAATTCTCCACTGCTCTCCCAAAGTGCGCGGCCACAACCGTGCGCCGAATTCTCACCTAGAGCCTTCATCGTCTCAACTAGATCGCGATATTCGGCGTAGGCACTCTTGCCTTCGTACCCGGTGAAGTTCCAGCGAGCCCACCCGTCTACAAATCCATCGTTTGAAGCGTTCGTTGAAAATGGACCCCACCTATATTGCATCGTGCCAGATTCGGTTGTGATGATTTTTCCGAAAGGAAGTTCTTGGAATCTAAATCCGATCACGCTGAAGACCAAAATCATCATCGCCGTCACCCACGACAAATTAAATTGAAGATTGTTGCGCAACGAAAGAATTGGCGCAACTGGCTCAAGTGATTCTGCGCCGAGAGCATGTTTTGCAATTCGAAGCAAATGCATCACTCGAATTGACCCGACAATTAGTTCGTACAGTCCGATCATCATGAGCATGTATCGAAGCAAATACAAAAACGGCAACAGTCGCGGGTTCCACAGCAATCCGATCACGGGCAAACTACCTCGACCAACAAAAACGCCGACTGCGATTACAACACAGTAAATACCCATCCAAATACCGACACGATTGCGCCGCACTACACAAGCAACAAGCCCGACGATTGCAAACAGGGTGATGAAAATATTCCAATAAATCGGCAATGGAAAGAACATCTTCCAAAATGAATCAGCAGTACCGCTCGGTCGGGGTTCATACTTCATGTCGGTCATATAGGCATGATCCGTTAGAAATGGAAAGACCCAAAACGCTGACAGCAAAATTGCGGTACCAATTATTAGACATGCAGATTTGAGAACTTTGCGGGAAGTATTTAGAACTTGCCAGACCACAGCAATCAGCGCAACCCCACCAAAAACGAACAACAGGACAATGCCGTGACTTAGAGCGCTCAGCGCGAGCACCGCCGCAGTAACCATTCGACCGCGATTCTCATCCATTGCACGAATAAATAAACCGAATGTAAGAACTGCAAGCGAAAGCGCGATCGAGAACGAGAACTCGCCAGCCATCGTTGACGCGATGTTTCCACCGTAAATCGTAAAACTCTCGTCATATAAAAACACGACCGTTGCAAGCGCCAACACCTCGGGAATTGGAAACAACATTCGAGAAAACTTGCCAAATAGCCATGCGCACAGTGGCAATGTCAAAATACCGATCACCGCAATAATTTTTAAAGCGACTCCGTATGGCACAACCAGATCAACAGCAACTACTAAAAGTGCCGGGATCAGCATGTAAAACCGATACATCGGGAAGCCCGCGTACCAGTCATTACTCCATCCTGTAAGGCGAAAATGTGGCAAGAGAAAATCTCGAAGAAACGCTGGCCCATAAACGTGAGCGCCCATGTCGCCACCAGTTGGTGTGTTATTCGCAAAAATTAGTTCTGGATGCATAGTTAAAAACAGCATCAAGGTTGAGCCACCAATAACGAGCGCCGAGATGACTTGCTGGGCACTCCAGCTGCTGATTGGTTTAATTCGCACGATTTTAAAACTCTAGTCTTAAAACAAAATTAACACTCACAGCAATGCAACAAGCACAAGTCCAGTTGCATTAAAAGCGATGTGAGCAAAAATAGACATGCCGAGCCGTTTGGTTAAATGAAAACAAGTTCCAAGCACTAATGCAAACGCAAACAAACCAGGAAACTCGACAACTTGCAAATGAATGCCCGCAAACCAAACTGCGGTAATTACCAGCGCAGCGTATTGATTTATTGACCCGCGTAAATGTCCGTGAATTAATCCGCGATAGACGAGCTCTTCGACAACCGGCGCACCAAAAACAACAACGATGATCAGCACACCAAGCCAGACCCCGTGAGCATTATTGAAAAGATCTCGAGCCCGCTTCTCAACATTTTCTGCATCAAATTTCTCTGGAAACAAAACTTTAAATGGCCAAGTTACTAGACCGACTAAAAAAATTTGACTAATCACACCAATCGGCACACCGACTAGATCAATCAACCGAAAGCTGAGAAAAAAATCTTTCATAAAATTACCGCTCCCAACTCGACGAGAAACAATAATTAATCCACCAACAAATGGACCCCAAAGAAAAACTGCTGTGACCCCGAGAAACCAATTCGGTTCGGCACCACTTGGAATATTGGTGTTGCCGGTCAGCACCAAAATCAACGAAGTAAGACTGATTGCGATCGCGTAACTTGAAGTCCACACACCCAACACGATGCGAATTGAAAATTTTGTAATTTGCTCTTGTTGTGTCTGGCTAGCAGGCTCCTGCCCGAATGGTGGAGCCCAAGGCGCCTGACTCATCCCGCAAGGCGGTTTGGCTCAGCAGCTCGAAAGCGACTTCGACGATCTTCTAAACGCCAACCCGATGGTGCTACGACTCGCGCGCCGTGACGCTCGCACAAATCGTATGCATGCGGATCTCGATCGAAGGTTAAATCATCTACCCAAATAAGTGCACGGCTGTATTGATACGTCAGCGTAATTGTTGCAAGTTCACTGCAAGTAGAACGAGAACACCGACGAGCCATATATCACTACCATAATTCACCAGCGCTTCAACTGGGTGGATAAGCAGATTGCTCAGTTCATGTTCTGCCCGTGTTGCGAAACACAGGCTGGTCGTATCATTGAACTCGTGACAAAACTCCCCCCGCCGCCGCCACCATCAAAGCCATCTCCAAAACGCAATTCTGGAAAGCAAAAAAAATCAACTAGTAAATTCAGCAGCTTCACTGGCAAAAGTTCTGCCAACAACGTCAGCAAAGGCGGCGCCACAGTAGGCGACACGAAGAAGCCAGCAATGCCAAAGTGGGCAACATGGGCGATCGTGGCCGTCGTGGTTTTATTGATTGTCGGCCCGCGTATCTGGCCTAGTACAACTGCAACCAAACTGAGCTATACCGAGTTTTTAGACCGCGTTAAGCAAAACCAAGTCTCAAGTGTTGAGATCAATAATTTATCAAATGTCATCAGCGGAAAACTTAAAGACGGCGGCGAGTTCACAACAACAGGCGCAGTTGCACTTTCTGCAAGCGACGAAACTTTGCTCAAAGAAAAAGGGGTTGACTACGACTATTCAACTCCTCAAGGAAACTTCCTTACCAATTTGATTCCATTGTTGTTGCCATTTTTTCTGATCATGGGTTTTTTCCTTTGGATGCAAAAACGCGCAATGGGTCAAGCGGGCAGCATCATGTCAATTGGTCGCAGTCGTGCAAAAAATTACAATGCCGATAAGCCAGCAACAACTTTTGCTGATGTCGCAGGATACGACGGCGTGAAGCAAGAAATTAAAGAGGTTGTTGACTTCTTGAAGATGCCAGAAAGCTTTAAAGAAATTGGTGCGCGAGTACCAAAGGGTGTGCTGCTAGTTGGCCCTCCCGGAACAGGCAAGACACTTTTCGCCAGAGCGGTTGCAGGCGAAGCCGGAGTCGGGTTTTTATCTGTAACAGGTTCTGACTTCATGGAGATGTTCGTTGGTGTTGGCGCAAGCCGAGTGCGCGACTTGTTTCAGCAAGCACGAAAAATGGGACGAGCGATTATTTTCGTTGACGAAATCGACTCAATCGGTCGCAAGCGTGGCGCTGGCCTCGGTGGCGGCCACGATGAGCGTGAGCAAACACTAAATCAATTGCTCGCTGAAATGGACGGCTTTGAAACAACCGAAGGCGTAATCGTCATGGCGGCAACGAATCGCCCTGACATTTTAGATCCTGCGTTACTTCGTCCTGGTCGATTTGATCGTCAAGTGATAATGCCACTGCCAGAATGTGAAGAACGGTTGGCGATTCTGCGAGTTCACTCAAAAGGCAAGCGAATGGGCACAGATATCGTGCTCGAGACAATTGCTAAAGCAACACCCGGCATGAGTGGTGCTGACCTTGCGAACCTAATTAACGAGGCTGCGCTACTTGCAGTTCGTCGTGGTTCAAAAATCATTGAACATATTGACTTCGAAAATGCACGCGACCGCGTGATCATGGGTGCTCGCCGCGAAAGTCTGGTGCTGAACGCCGAAGAGAAACGGGCAACTGCATATCACGAAAGTGGCCATGCGGTGTTGGCAACTGTTTTGCCAAATAGCGATCCGTTACATAAAGTAACAATTTTGCCGCGTGGATTAGCACTCGGAATCACTTGGACACTCCCCGAAGAACGACACACATATTCGCGCGAATATTTCAATGACATGATTTGCAAAGCCATGGGCGGTCGAGTCGCCGAAATGATTGTGTTTGGCCATCTCAATAGTGGTGCAGCTAACGACCTTGAGCAGGCAACTTCAATTGCTCGGCGCATGGTGCGCGAGTGGGGAATGAGCGATGCTGTCGGACCAATGGCATGGAGTGGTCAACAACAAGTATTTCTTGGCGAAGATCTAATGACAAGTGGTCGTGAGTACTCAGATGAGACAGCGCGAATGATTGACTCCGAGATCGGTTTGATCCTTCGTCAACAAGAAGTTCGAGCTGGTGTTCTGCTCGAAAAGAATCGTGCTGGTTTAGATCTCGTTGCCGAACTGTTGCTTGAACAAGAGACTATTGATGGTGCAACGGTTTCTCGGCTTGTCCAACAAGGCTTGGGCCGACCACAAATTGTTGAGCCATCACCTGGGGCAAAGCCAAGCGAAATTACCGAATAAATAAACTAAGCCTCAACAAAGTTCTGTCGAGGTTTGCGGATCTCGACATCGCGCCATTGCCGCCCATAAATCTGTCGCAGTAATTGGTCCAAGAACTCCATACTTCACAACTCCAAGGTGATCAGCTATAACCGTCGTTGGTACTGCATCAATTGAATACCGCGCATGAAGCTCTCGCCTATCTAGATAATCAATGATCTGTACTGCAACATCTTTGCTGGCGAGAACTTTTGCTTTGGCTGCCACATCTTGGCAGGCATCACAAGTCGACGAAGTAAAAACTGCAAGCAACCACGGCGTTTGATCGCTCTCGAAATCTTTTCTACTCAGTTGTTGCGGCACGGCATGCGATGTTTGCGATGGAGCATCTGGCTTTCGCCGACGAACTATCAAACTCAGCAATGCAGCAATTAAAAGAATTGCTGAAGCAATAACTTTTTGCACTATTTATCGCTCGAATTATTATTTGAAGTTGGTAGCAAGCGATACGGCAATGCCAGCACCGCGCTTGATCCAAGCAGTTGATGACCACGCGAGACCTCGCGCTGCACGATTACTTCCGTGTCTGACTCGACGAGAATCTGAAGTTGGGCAATAGCCAAAGGAATTTGAATTGAAACTACCGACGCTCCAGCAAGCGCAACTTGTTCAAGCCCGACAATCGGTGCTGCTCCAGACGGGCCAATCGTTGAAACGCGCAATGTTGCATCTAGCGAAGTTGTATTGGCAATAACAAGTGAGCCGAGATCACCAACAACAAGTCCACTCGGCGATGTCCATATTCTTGACGGAGAACCATAAGGAGCACCCAAAATTACAGAAGTTCCAGTTTTCTTTCCAATAGTTTTACTCACTACTTGCTCAACTACAACAAATTCAGCAAGGGCATTGTCAGCCGAAGTTACAAAGTCATTAGTCACGCTTGAAACAAATATTCCGTACCGCCCATCAGTGATTGCCGGCAAACTTGAAGTTGAAAGTGTGGTTACTCTTCCCGCAGGAACACTGAGAACAAGTGGCTCACGAAGCAATGCTTCGGCTGCGCCCGTCAAAAACGCAATGCTGACAGTTTGATCTACTTGCGTTGGATTGAAGACGACAAGTTGCTCATCAATGCCTGGTCCTTTTTCGCCTGCTGCGAACCACCATTGTCGACTAGTTGATGAAGCGCCCAAGGCAGACGTAAAGCCAAGACGACCGCGACCTAGAAAGTGTTGCAACTTGCCCGCAATGAAACGACCAGAAGTTGCACGAACACTTACTGCAAGAGTTGCTTCATTACGCGCACCTTGATCGCCCATAGAAATACCAGTCACACTGCGAGCAGGTAGAACCATTCCTTTAAGTGCAGCCGGTTGACGGCTTCCATCGATTGTCACAAAACTCAAATCAACCACGGTCGCATCTGGAAATGGATTCGTTAATAAGATTTCAAAAGAACTTTCTGCTCCAGTGAACCCATCGGCAAAAAACCAACGGTCCGAAGTTTGGTTTGCACACAACGAAATTGAATCTCCGGCAGGATGAATAATTCGCTGTTCAACACTCGCTTGACCACTATCAAGTTCGACTATTGCGCTCATGTATTGACTTTTGCGCCCTTGCGTAGCATCAAACAAGCCACGTGTTAGCGGCGCAATTATCACGGTTGTCGAAAATGCTGGTTCCTCATTTGACAAAATGCTGATCGTGCCAGTGATCGGCACTTGTGTTGGATTAGCAACGATAATTTCACTCTTAATATTTTTGTCCCGACCTGGTGCCCCTGGGCAAAACCAAGATGATGTTGGTGAATTGCCGACAACGCTTGGCATCGCGAGTTTTGAACTCACAATAATTGTGCGCGATGGGACTTCACTGGTCGGTGAGACTCGGCTTAGTAGAACTATTGCAGCCGTTGCTCCGAGCAAAATCACAACGACAGCAAATCTGCGAATATTTCTAACTAAAAATTGCATGATCAACTATTACTTCTATTAATTCGATCTAGTTTTAAAACCTTGTCGGTGTCGTCGCCGATTACTCGCACAGCCTGACCAGAAACACCGCGAGCCCGACTTCTAAACCGAGAGAAGTTTGCTGCGATGATTAGCAACGCAAACCAAACGAATCCTTGAATTAGTAAAAACAAAGAACGCATTGACGATGTATGAAAACCCAATTCGGCGACACCATTAACAGGTGCGTCAAAACCAGTTGTTGCACCAAACGCCGCACGCGGAATCAGCCGAGCGCCATCAATCGATAGCCGCCAGTTTTCGTCGAAAGGCACCGATAAATGGACGGTCCCGCCTTCGAATGAACTGGTTGCGACTTTATTTGAAACGCTATTTCCATCTACGAATAGTGGCTTTATTGAATGAAGTTGCTGCATAATAAATGCTGGGTCGCGATCTTTTTGACTCGCGACCGATGACTCTTCATCTAACAAACTAACGATCGGCAACCAAGCGGAGTTTTCGAAAATTACAAGATCCTTTGCAAAATACAAACGCCGAAGATCAATTTGATTCGAAAGCGAATCAACAAGTGCAGTAGTTGAAGTACTCGGAGCAAATCCAAGTGGCACCACAATATAACGAATTGCCAGAGGCGCAACTAGTCTTCCCAACCGAACGGTGTGGCGGTCCAACAATGTATTTAGCGCACGGTCGGCTGCTGAGTTCATTGTCGAGTATTGCGGTGCCCAATGCGAAATAATATTCACCGGGCCATCGTCAGAAACTCCGTACGAAATTTTGTTGGTGATTGCATTAGTTGAAACTGGCAGCAGATCACTTTCGCCGACAAATAATATTCGGTAGTTTCCTTCTGGCGGATTATCAGGCATCTGCGTAAATAGTTGCGACACAGTAGAGGCAGGCTGATGCCAGCGGCCATCAGCGACATTCAACAAAGTAGGCAAAATCGCAATCACAACCGCAACGGGCACAAGTATCGCAACTGATCTTCGCCAATCAGAATATTTCTTAGTCGAAGTTTCAGAAAAAACGCTGGCACAAGTTGCGCTTGCTAAAGCCAGACCACAAGCAACTAAAGCCAAAAGAACAGTTGGTTCTGGCATCTGAAAAGGCAGTAATCCGCGATCGTCTAAAATTGCCAAAAGCAATCCGCCAATAACTAAAAATGCCGAGCGCAACGCCCAAACGAACCGCCAACTATTGGCAATCAATAATGAACATGCCACACAGAAATATCCAGCTAGCACAAGTGATGCACCGCTTAGATTGCCAAAGTTCATACTCGCAAGGGCAACCAACCCTAAATTTCTTTCAGTTATTAATTGGTCGCTTGCCAGCAGTTGCCACCACTGCCCTGAAACAAAGTGCATCGACCACGGAAGATTAATTAACAACGAGCCAACAACACCGATGACACCAACTGCAAGCATCATGCCAACAGTTCTTAGCGAAGTGCCGCCAAACATTGAAGCGACCGACCACAACACGACACCGATCAGAGTTGCGATTAAAAGCGCCGGAGCAAACGCACTGACTATCCCAATAATTAAAACCAGACCAGCAATTAATTGCGTTCGACGCGAAATACCAATTTCTATTGATTTTTCAGAGTTATCAATTAATGAATTCGTTGCGGGGTCAACTCGAAGTGCCGGCTGCAAACCTCCTGCTCGTCGTAAAAGATCAAAGACCCATGGCAGTGCGGCAATCGTCAGCAGTGCCGAGAACCTGCCGCGAGCAATTGCGTCATACGAGAGCGGCAGAGCGACATACACCGTTGCCCCAACCAAACGAGCACGACTGTTGAAAAAAGCACCACATAGACGCCACATTCCAAAAAAACCAATAAATAAAGAACCGACAATCATCCAAGTTTGAAGTGCTGCAAGGTTGCCCAAAAGTAAATAGCCCAACAGCGCAAGAATTCCAATTCCGGTTGGATTCGAAGCCGCTTGACCAAAGCCACTTGACCACCAACCCGAACGAAACATTTCAAATAGTGAGGCTGGGGTATTTGTTCCACCATCAAACGGTAAAAGTTCGCCAATAGTTCGAGTGCCACTACTAATAATTCCACGACTGCCGACAAGGATCAACGCAAAAACTACAAGTGTTGCGATCGCTGATTCTCTAGTCGAACTTTCGCGACTTACTTTTCCCGACTCAGTTACCAAAGTGGTCGGCGATAACCTAGATGAATTAGATGATTTAGATGAATTAGACGAATCAGATGAATCAAACGATTGACGACGGCGGATAAACCTTGTGATCCGAGCAGAACCTTTTATTTGTAGTTTGCTTATTTCGCTTGGTCGAACACGACGAGCTGGCCGAACCTGACGGCGGCGACGCAAAATATAAGCAGTGTCAACCAATAACGACAACGAGGCTCGAAGGTTCAACAACGATGCTCTGAAAGTACCTCTGAACAAACCAACGAATGTTTCAACCAGCGAAGTCAGCACCATCTGTAACCACACGATCAAGAGTTCAAAGGGCCATGTCAGAGTTGCGACCGTTCGCGCTCTATGCCTGGCCGTGAGCGCACTTCTTGCAATATTTGGTGAGCGACTTCCGAATTGCTCTCGATGTCGGGCAACGGCTGCAGGCACGATAATCACTCGTGCGCCACTCAAGTGCGCGCGCCAACAAAACTCTAGGTCTTCACCAAAAAATGGAATTTCAGTACAAAATCCATTTAGTTCACGAAACAAATCTGAACGAACCAGCATGCATGCAGAGCTGATATAAAAAACATCTTTGATTGAGTCATGTTGTTCTTGATCGCGTTCGTTCGGTTCGATGAAAGTATCAACTTCGCCACATCGATCTATTCCGAATCCGACTGACTTTAAGATTGCCGCGTTTTCCCACTCAACGAGTTTCGGACCAACCACTGCTGCATTTGAAACAAAAAGTTCATGCACTAACTGGCTTAGAGCAGCTGGATGCAGCGCAACATCATCATGCATCACACAAAACAGACCGCCGTCACCTTCAACAATTCGCTGAGTCTCATTAATTAGTGGACCAAAGCCTGGGTTGCCCTCAACAATTCTGATTATCGCATTCGGCAAAACATTCTGAATTTTGTTTGCTAACTGTTGTGACACTTGCTTGGTTGCTGGGTCAGTTGTTGCTGGTGTCGTAACAAAAAATATATTGCGGACTATTGGATAATCTTGGCTGACTATCGAATTGAGTACTTCGTCAAACCACGGTCCTGGTTCGTGAACAACCATTGCAGTCACCACAGGAGGAGCAGCATTCCCCTGCAACTTGGCTTCTCGTGATCTGGTAAAACTCATGGCATTCTAAGACTACTTGCGGCAATTTATTGGATAGACCTCTATAAACTAATTGAGGATTGGAGACAGCATGCGTGACATCAATTTGAACGACTTAAAACTTGGTCCAGTAAAAGCTCAAGATGTCCTCGCTTTCGCCAAAGATGCAACTTACATAGCGGTCGGATTTGGAATTTTGACATTTCAAAAAGCACAGGTCTGCCGTCGCGAAGCAATGTCTAAATTGCAAGACCAAATTACCAAGCAGTTCTAAGCGCTCTACCTAACAAGTGTCAAGACAACCTACGAGTTCGTCAAGTTCTTCGTTGCCCCCTCAACGAAAACGCGTTGAACTCCCAGAGGGCACAATCGCAATCTCAATTGGCTTGCTTTTCGCTGGCTTGACTATCTACGCGTTTTTCAAAATCGGGCAACAGGCACTCGGCCAAGATGGTTTTAAACCTCTGGTCTCACTTTGGTTTGTGATGTTTGCGCTCGCGCCAGGATTCTTTTTGCCAGTTGAACAAGAAATCAGCCGTGCAATCTCTCATCGTCGCGCACTAGGCCAAGGCGCAGGACCAGTTGTTAAAAAAGTTGCAATCCTTTGTGGTGCGATCGTCATCGGCTTAGTCGGATCAATTGTCGCTCTCGCGCCATTCGTCAGTAGCAATTTGTTCGAAGGAAACGAAATCGTTACCGCAAGTTTAATAATCGCAATTGCCGTGTACGGTGCCTTTTATATGGTCAAGGGCTTGTGCTCGGGGCTCGGAAAATTTAATTCTTACGGTTTTATTGTCGGCGCAGACGGTGCAGTGCGAGTCATAGTTTGTCTCGGTTTATTGATTGCCGGAGTAACACAACTCGGCGCGTACTCACTTGCCGTCGTACTCACGCCACTCGTCGGTGTGCTGGTCATTTTATTTTCTGGTCAATTAAAGCTGCAAGATGGCCCACCAGCATCGTGGTCTGAGATCACACCAAATCTTGGGCTGTTATTAGGTGGATCAATTTTCGCTGCAGCATTAGTCAACGCAGGCCCGATCACTGTTGCGCTTCTCGGAGACACCGCCCCGGCCGAAAATGTAACTTTATTTGGCAACGCTGTGCTGCTGACTCGCGTGCCACTATTTTTATTTCAAGCAGTTCAAGCAGCGTTACTGCCGCGACTGACAAGACTTGCAGCCCGTGGTGACATCAAAGAATTTAAAACTGGGTTTCGCCAACTTGTAATTTTGGTTGTAGGTGTTGGAATGCTCGGCACAGTTGGCGCGTTCGCCATTGGCCCAAATGTGCTTGACCTTGTTTATGGCGGAAGCATTGATCGTCGAACAATCACACTGCTGGCACTTGCAAGCGGAATCTACATGATGGCTTTAGCGATTGCTCAAGCAGTAATTGCACTCAACGGACATAAACATGTTGCTCTCGGATGGTCGCTTGCGTTCGCCGCATATATTTTGACTGTATGGCAAGTTAGCGATGACTTATTTTTGCGCGTTGAAGTTGCGCTCGTCACAAGTTCTGTAGTTGGACTAATTTCGTTTGCTGTAAGTTTGCGCTCACAGTTGAGATCTCTATCTCCGACGCTTTGACTCGTAATCTAAATCGTTAGCAACCATCATCTGAATTAAAGTCTCAAAACCAACCTTTGGTGTCCAGCCGAGTTTTGTTCTTGCTTTCGTCGCATCGCCGATCAACAAATCAACTTCGGCAGGGCGAAAGAATCGCTGGTCTTGGCGAACGAATTTTCGCCAGTCACCAAGTTCGGCGGCATTAAATGCAACTTCAAGTAGTTGCTCAATCGAATGCGCTTTGCCTGTAGCAATCACAAAATCGTCGGGTGTTGGCTGTTGCAACATCATCCACATCGCCTCAACATAATCGCCGGCAAAACCCCAATCACGCTTAGCCTCCAGATTTCCGAGTACTAATTCGCTTTGCAGACCCAATTTAATTCGAGCAACCGAGTTTGTTATTTTGCGCGTAACGAATTCAAGTCCACGCCGCGGACCTTCGTGATTAAACAAAATTCCAGAGCAAGCAAACATGTCGTAACTTTCGCGATAGTTCACAGTGATGTCGTGAGCGAAAACTTTTGCTACTCCATAAGGCGAGCGAGGATGGAACGGTGTCAATTCTGTTTGTGGAGTTTCACGAACTTTGCCAAACATCTCGGACGATGACGCTTGATAGAACCGAATTGGACTCTTTCTCGACCCACCGACGAGCCGAATCGCTTCAAGCATTCGTAACACTCCGAGCCCAGTTATATTGCCCGTAAGTTCGGCTTGATTAAATGACATCGCCACAAACGAAATTGCGCCGAGGTTATATACCTCGTCTGGTTGCGAAATCTCAAGAGCGCTAACCAGACTTGAGAAATCTGCAAGGTCGCCTGGCACGAGTTGAACGAACGGAAACTCATCACGAATGGACTCAGCTTTCGGATTATTCTGTCCCTTAACTAAACCAAAAACTTCATAGCCTTTAGTGTTCAGAAATTCGGCGAGATGACGACCGTCTTGTCCAGTAATGCCCGTGATTAATGCGCGCGTCATAACGACTAACTAATCTACTAGCCCCCACCGATAGCAAGTCGCTCAAGTTTCTTTGTGAGCCCTACGCTCTATGAACATGGTTGCAGAATCAAGTTCAGTTGTAGTTCTGGCTGGTGGCGTCGGTGCCGCCCGATTTCTTCGTGGACTTGCACAAGTTCACAGCCCACAACAAACAATCGCTCTAGTCAACACTGGCGACGACACTGTGTTGCACGGGTTGTATATCTCGCCCGACATTGACACCGTGATCTACACACTCAGCGAAGCGATCGACCAGCAGCGCGGATGGGGACTCGCCGATGAAACTTGGCGAGCGATGGCTTCGCTCAAAAGATATGTCGATGTGCGACCAGTTGGCTCAATCGCCGCACCCGAGTGGTTTAACCTTGGCGATCAAGATCTTGCGACTCATTTTTATCGCACAGCAAGGCGAAGTGAAGGTGCCGATGCTTCTTTGATTACCCAAGAAATTGCCAGCGCCTGGAAAGTTGCGCAGAGAATTGTGCCGATGACCAACAGCGAAGTCGCCACTTTGGTTGAACTCAGCCAAGATTGCCCGGCAGGAAAAGCAGGAACACAAATTAGCTTTCAGGAATATTTCGTAAAGCATCAGCACAGCGTTGCTGTGAAATCGGTGCACTTTCAAGGCGCAGAAAACGCCAAACCAAATTGCTTGGGCGAACTGCAGCAATCCGAAATAATAGTGATTGCACCATCTAATCCGATTGTTTCAATTGGCCCAATTCGTGCGCTTGCAGGTATCAACGAATTGTTGTCGGCAAACCGAGACAAAGTTGTTGCGATCTCGCCAATCGTTGGTGGTCGGGCACTCAAAGGCCCAGCCGACCGCATGCTCACAGAACTCGGGCATGAATCTTCGGCACTCGGCGTAGCGCGACTGTACGCAACTATCGCTTCAACAATTATTGTTGACACAGTGGACGCCGACCTGAAAGATGCAATTGAGCGTGAAGGTTTGCGCTGCATGGTCACAAATACAGTGATGTCAACTCAAGAAGTTGCTGGTGAACTTGCCAAGACAACTCTTGCCTGCGTTTCAGAGCAACGAAAATGAGCCGACTGACAATTTGGGGCGTGCAAGGTATTGGTGAAATAACTCCTCAAGATCAACTCGGCAAAATAATTGCTGATGCGTGTCGCCAAGAACCAAATGGACCACTACAAAACAACGATGTCTTAGTTGTAACGCAAAAAATTGTCTCAAAAGCCGAAGGTCGTTTAGTCGCCATTGACGCAAGTGATCCTCTGAGCCATAAGCAATTAGTTGAGGATGAAGCGGTACGCATCGTGCGACGACGCGGAGATCTAATAATCACCGAAACTAAACACGGATTTGTGTGTGCCAACAGCGGAATTGACTTATCAAATGTTGAACGCGGATATGCAGCGTTGCTTCCAATTGACAGCGATAAATCTGCGCGCCGAATTCGCGACATCATCGGTGCAACCCTTGGTATAAAAGTTGGCGTAATCATTAGCGACACTTTTGGTCGACCATGGCGAAAAGGACTGACAGATGTTGCGATTGGCGTGGCAGGAGTCGCCGGAGTAATAGATCTGCGCGGAACACCAGATTCGCTCGGCAGAATTATGCAAGTCACAGAAGTTGCCGTTGCCGACGAACTAGCCAGCGCTGCAGAACTCGTAATGGGCAAATCTTCTGGCGTGCCAGTTGCCGTAGTTCGTGGAGTTGAACCATCATGGCTTCGTGATTCAGATATCAGCGAATTAGTCAGACCACCACAAGAAGATCTATTTCGCTAATTTTTCGCCACCAGCAATTTTCTGCAACTGCTTAAATTTGTCGCAAGTTTTCTAAGTTAATTCTTCCATCAGTTCGGCAATGCCAGAGCGAACCGAAGTCCAATGCGACCAGCCAAGTTGAATTCGCGCTCGCGTTGAGTTGACAGCGTTGCGCTGCAACTCACCATGGCGGGCCCCAACCGACTTGGCTTTCAAAGTTGTTGGTTCGCCCATCAGTGCCCACAAATCCTGAATAGTTGTTTGAATTCCAGTACCAATATTGATCAGCAACCCCCCACCTTTTATTGTTGCGCGCGACAGCGCATCGACTGCGTCATCGATAAATAAAAAATCGCGAGTTTGGCGCCCGCTACCAAAAATCATTGGATCAGTATGACTAAGAATTGAATCTGCAAACGCGGCAACTACACCATCGCTCGGGCGTTGTCGCCTGCCATAAACATTTGTCATTGCCAAAGCCGTAAATTCGACGTCGTAACTTTCACGATAAATAATCAAAAAATCAAGAAGTGCATTTGCCATCACATGAGAAACGCTCATCGGGTCTGGCTCACGACCTTCTTTAACCGGCAATTGCCGTGCCGGAACTTCTCCGTATATCAAACCTGCTGGTATCGCTACAACTACTTTTTTGATTTTATGTTTTTGAGCAGCGTTAAGTACCGCAAGCAACGAACTTGCCGACGACAAAATTTCACTAGTTTGAGTCACTCCTGGCGGAAGCAGTGCGAGATGATAGATAATTGCTGGTTGGCGCAATTCAATTAGATCAGAAAACTCTGGTGCCAAAACATCGAGATGATGAAACCGTAAATCTCCACCGCTCGACCTAGCTTCGCTGAGATTTGCGAGAGTTCCAGTAGACAAATTGTCAACAACTTCAACATTGTGACCATCAGCAAGCAGTCGATCAACCAAGTGCGATCCAATAAAACCTGCACCCCCACAAACTAGAGCACTATTTTGGAGCGTCATCTAATAGTTGTGCACTTTTCGGCTAGCTGATCATCGGCCAGTTGATCATCGGCCAGTCGATCATCTGCTAGTCGTTCAGTTCGGATCAGGTATTTTCGCATCTCGCAATACCGCCCCAGAACCTACTTCACCGTCCGTACCAATCAAACAAGACGAAATCTGTGCGAATGTACCGACATGTCCCATAACTGCACTGTCTATCACAACAGCATCTGCGTCAATTTTCGCACCTGCAATTAATACGCTACGCACGATTTGGGTACGCTCACCGACGACGCATCCTGGGCCAATCGTGCTTTGCGTAATGATCGCACTGTGATCAACTCTCGCCGTTGAATCAATTGGTGTCACCTGATAAATATTGTTTCGCGAAAGCAGTTCTACATTGCTTCGCACATAAGTATCTGGACGACCAGCATCAATCCAATAATCATCCGTTGGATATGCAAAAAGCTCACCATGCCGAACCATCTCAGGAAACGTCTCTCGCTCAATTGAAAGTGGTGCAGTTCCTGGCATGCGTTCTAACGCGGAAGCCTCGAAAATATATGTACCACCGTTCACATGGCGCGACAATGTTTCTCCTGCACCTGGTTTTTCGACAAATCGAATAACTTTGCCGGAAGTTTCGGTTTCAACAACACCATATTGAGATGGGTCTGCGACAGGCGTTAGATGTATTGTGCCTTTGGCTTTTGCCGACCGATGAAATGAAATCAGTTTTGCAACATCTAAATCGGTCAGGATGTCTCCATTAGCCACCACAAAAGTTTCGCCGCGCTTGTAAATACCTGCTTGTCGTGCAGCGAACCCGATTGCACCTGAAGTATCAAGCGGACGGTCTTCTACGGCGTAACTCAATTCAACTCCAGCGCATTGATTTGTCGGAAACGCATTTAGAAATGGTTCAGGTTTAAAACCAAGTGACAAAACCGCGTGCGTTATGCCACCTTTTGCCAACGACATCATCAATCGTTCAAGAAGTGGCAGATTACCAACTGGCAATAATGGTTTTGGCGTTTTAAAAGTCAGTGGTCGAAGTCGCGTACCAAAACCGCCGACTAGCACAACTGCGTGCATGCCAGATCTTCCTAGGGGTTGAGTGTTAGTAGTTTTAGATCAGATGTTGTAACTGGTTGCGGTGCCTCAATACCTTTTGCAACAAACGCAAGTGTGATCGCCATGCCGTTACCCGAGAGTCGAACCTTGCCGAGATCTGCAATTGAAATCTTTGATGATGAAACTTCAGTATTCCAAACCGAAACCTGCACCGATGCTTCTTTGTCGCCACACTTTGTATCGACCTCTGTGATGGTTTCACCGTTATTGATGGATGCTGGAAATTTAATTGAATCATTCGTTACTTCTAAACCGTAAAGATCAAAAATTGTTTGCAAGTTTGCACGACGCTCACCAGAAAGAACTTGCGGCTCCCATCGGACAACACCTTGCGACTCGATATACGCACCTGCTTTTAGTGTTGCGGCATCAGTACCGACATCTTGGCCCGCTGGCAAAGAATCAATGAACTTATCGCACTTATAAACACCGAACGCGGTGTAATAGTTTTGTTCTGCAGTATCAAGTGCGCTCACTTGCTCTTGACTTTGTCGGGCGTAAGCGATCAGGGCTACACCAAGAATACAAATCACAAAAATCACAGTCGGAAACAATGTTCCACCCTGCGTTCGAACCTTTCGTCCCTTGCGGTTTTTACTTACAGCAGCAAGACGCGCGATTTTTTTAGCAGAAGATGAAGTACTCACGAAGAAGAAATGCTACCGTCTCAACCCGTGTACAAGGCTTCATAGCGTTGCGCCACCGAACCCGCAGACGCGTGGCCCTCTACCCAACTTCGTCCTCGCTCACCCATTTCACTAAGTAATTTATGGTCTTGAGCCATTGTTCTCAGAGCGGATATAAATGCCGCCGAGTCGTCTGGCTCGACGCAAACCCCAGCTTGAGACGCCGCTAAAATTCTCGGCACTTCCGAATCTAAATCAACGGCTGCGCAAACAGGACGGCCAGCCGCAAGGACTGAATATGTTTTGGATGGAACACTCACCGAACCCAGCCCGCGCTTTAGCGCAACAACATGGATATCGCCAGTTGCCAACACTTCACTTAATCGCGAAACATCTTGGTAGTCACCGAATTTTAAGTTGCTTAGTCCGACAGCAGAACTGATTAACGATTCGCGAGCCGCGCCTTCACCATTGATAACAAAAAATAAATACGGCAACTCTTTTGCAGCCGCAATCATCATCTCAAGTGATTGTGAAAACCCAACATTTCCGGCATACATCACAATCAGCGAATCATCAATGCCAAGTTCTGTTCTGTAGTCAGTCATCCGCGACATTGGCGTTATTGCTTGTGTGTCCACAAAGTTCGGAATTACTCGCACACGATTATGAATGCGCTGGTCTAACTTTCTTTGCACATTGTTCGCTAGATCATCAGACAACAAAACTACTAAGTCAGAGTTCTGATAGCTAACTCGCTCAAGCCACTTGGCTGCTTTAATAATTATTTTATTTGAGATCGCACCAGTTTCAATTGCGGCGTCCGGAAAAATATCTTGAATATTAAAAACTAGTTTTCCTCCACGAAACAACTTCGTTAGTCGACCAGTCAGACCGAGTGTCAACGGTGGCGACATCGCTAAAACGCCATCTACGCGACGCGGAAACCCACCAGCAACCAGACTGCGCAGACCGACAATTGCACTAAATAAAATAAAACCAATCGCCCGACGAAGTAAATTTAATTTTGTCTTTCCAGCGAATGGCTGAACTCTCGTGATTGAACCCCACTGAGTTTTTTCAACTCGCCATAATGCTCCTGACCAGCCTTGTTCAACTTGATGTTTGCGGTACCATGGCAGCGATGTGACCACATGTATCTCATGACCAAGATTTGCTAGTTCGTGCACAATTCTTGTCATCACAACACCAGTCGGTGCCATATCGGGCTCAAAATGTGGACATAAAATCACTAATCGCAATTTATTCAACATCAAAGTGCCGCTTCATAAGCGCTCAGTAGATCACTGCCAGAGTTTTTAATCGAATAATGCATCGCCCGAAGTTTGCCAGCCGTGACAAATTGTTCACGCTTTGCGTCGACAACTTGTAGAGCATCGGCCCAAGCATCTATCTCAAGTGGCAGAACTAAACCAGCATCACTGATTACTTCAGGTAACGATGCACAGTTACTCGCAATAACTGGTGTACCAAGAATCATTGCTTCAATCACAGGTGCCCCAAAACCTTCGTACAAACTTGGAAACACGAGTGCGTTTGCCAATTTCATCAAACCATCTCGATCAGCGTCAATAACACGACCGATTCGCACAACTCGTTCATCTAAATTAAGGCGACGAACTTCGCGCATGAAGTCTTCTTCTGCTCGACCTCTTCCACCAGCACAAATAAGCACGAGATCTTTGTCAGTCCAATGAGATTTCATCAGTTGCAATAAGAATCTGTGATTTTTATGTGGATGTGTAATTGCCGGCAAAAAAATTACTTTTTTATCTGCCAGTCGAAGTCGATGTCGTAGTTCTTCTTCGGTTGTCGCATTTTTGCCGACAACTTCACCAACACCATGGCGAACAATACAAATCTTGTCGGCTTTCAAACCAAATGACTCAATCAATCGTTCTCGCACATACTCAGTTGGCGTCGTAACGATTGATGCTCGAGCCAGCGAACTTGGAATAACTTTGCGCAGATATCCCAGTCGCACACGACTGAAATTTTCAGGAAACGAAAGATACTGCACATCGTGCATCGTCAAGACTGAGCGTGCCGCACCAAATCTCGGCAAAGTTCCACCGCCATGGTGCATCAGATCGAATCTGCGAGATTTCTTTGCAAGCCATGTTTGTTCAAGTGCGATTCGCGCCACGCGATTTCCGCTATGTGCTGGGGCCTCAACACACTTATAGATCTTGGCTATCTCTGGGTGATGTAGCGCGAAACCTGGTTGTGTGAGCAGAGTAATTTTGTAGTCAAGATTAATTTTCTCGTCTAGCGACGCGCCCACCAATTGGCGAATCAAATATTCTTGCGAGCCACCTACTTGACCCGTACGCAACCACAATAAGTTGACCCCAACCTGCATTGATTTCACCTGAGCACCTCGTCATACACAGCCGCGGTTCGCACTGCTGTTTGGTGCCACGTCATCTCGGCAGCTCGTTTGCGCCCAAGTAAGACAAGTTCGTCTCGCCGATTCAATGCCTCAGTTACTCCGCTGGCAATACTTGCAACATCAAATTGATCCACGAGCACCGCTGCACCACCAGCAACTTCTTGTGTTGATGAACCACGACTAGTCACGACGGGCACACCATGACTCATCGCTTCAAGAATTGGCAAACCAAAACCTTCCATTAACGACGGGTAACAAAATGCGCTCGCGTTTGAATATAGAACGCCCAGATCACTAGCCGTAACGAAACCAAGAAATTTAACGCGAGTTGAAGTTTTCGATTTATTGTTTGTTATCGAATCAAGTTTTAAATCTCCCCAACCAGTAGCGCCAACGACAACTAGTTGTGGCGCCGAATCACCAAGAGTTTCGAGCGCAGCCACCAGCCGAGAAAGGTTTTTCCGTGGCTCCAAGGTGCCGACAAACAAAAGATACTCGCCCGATAAACCCAAACGATCAAAGACTTGCACTGTGTTCGGTGCAATCACCGGCGCATTTACCGCGAGCGGCACATGACACAAACGGTCAGCCGAAAAACCAAATTCAAGACAATCCTGAAGCGTCGCTTGTGACGAACACAACAAAATTTCTGCACGTTTCAATAAAACTTTCAAACTTCGCCGAAACACTGAGTTACCACGACGGCTAAAGAATTCTGGATACTTCAAAAATGCCAAATCATGAACCGTCGCGACCATTTTTGCGCGCGACGCAAACGGAATAATCGATGTGCAATGCAAAAGATCAATTTCGCCAGTCGCACGTTCTACGCGTGGAGCACGAAATCGCAGTGACGCTTCATAAAGCGCAGCACCATGCAATGCAAGTTGCCGAACTTTTATTGGTGGCGCATACGATGAGGCTGGCTCACCTTGATTGTTTCCCGCTACACCAATGAGTTGTACATCTGGTCGCGCACCTGACATCGCTCTGGCAACTTCTATTGCCGCGGTCGCAGTCCCACCTGGCACGCGATGCCAACACTGCTCTAATGAGTAAGCCACGCGCACGCCTTCTATTCTGCCCGCCTTGGCTTCGTATCGGGTGTAACGCCTATATTGCCAAACACATTGCGTTAAAAGCCCTCCTGCTAGTCGCAGTAATTTGAAGCGTACGATGTTACCTGTATGAGTGAAAGATCTTCATCTCCAAAATTTTGGAAAGATCGTGTCGTAGTTGTAACTGGTGGAAACGGCTTTCTCGGACGAAATGTTGTCGATGCTTTCAACCAAGCAGGCGCCAAAGTTATTGCGCCTCGTCGAAGTGAGGCAGATCTAACACAGCCTGGTGTCGCCCTTGAGCTATTTACGAAATACAAACCAAGTCACGTCGTACATCTGGCGGCGCGAGTCGGCGGAATCGGCTACAACCAAATTGCTCCTGCTCCGCTTTATCTTGACAACTTGATGATGGGCACGCATACGATCGAGGCTGCTCGGGCAGTTGGCGTTGAAAAAACAGTTCTGCTTGGCACCGTTTGCAGTTATCCGAAATTTACGCCTGTGCCGTTTCGTGAAGAATCAATTTGGGATGGTTATCCAGAAGAAACGAATGCTCCGTACGGCATCGCCAAAAAAGCGTTGCTTGTTCACGCACAAGTAAATGCGCAGCAATACGATCAGCGCTTTGCGTTTTTGATTCCGACGAATTTATTTGGACCAGGAGATAAATTCCATCCAGATGTCTCACATGTGATTCCGGCGCTAATTAAAAAATGTGTAGAGGCTAAAGAACAAAACCTCGAAAAAATTGATGTTTGGGGCACTGGCTCGGCAAGTCGAGACTATTTATATGTCAAAGATGCCGCGCGAGCAATTTTGTTGGCAGCCGAACTGCACGACTCAAGTGAGCCACTGAATCTTGGCAACAACCGCGAAATCACGATCCGCGAAACTGCTGAAACAATTGCTCGCATCGTCGGGTTTACTGGTGAACTCGTGTGGGATTCATCACGACCTGACGGTCAACCTCGAAGACGCGTGGATGCATCTCGTGCCGAGCGCGAACTTGGTTGGCGTGCGACAATGAATTTTGAAGAAGGTCTAGGCGAAACAATTAAGTGGTTCATATCTAATCGCCAAGAAGCGTTACTTTTACCCGCTTAATATCGTGAGTTTTCCTCCACCGCAAATTCCTCCCCCGCTTCCACGCGCGACGCAGTCCGCACCAGAAAGCAAAAAACGATTCAACCGTCAAAGACCTGTTTTTCGAAAAACCTCTAGTAGCAAAACAAGTTTTACCAATGCGATCGTTTCAATAAATGTCGGTTTATACCTTTGGATGTCAATAACAAATTCTGCAACTGCGTCAGACAATTTTGTAATTGCAAGATACTTTCTCGAGCAAGGTGAGTGGTACCGATTAATTAGTTGTGGTTTTGTGCACTTTGGACTTTTTCATGTGGCAATGAACATGTTGCTGGCTTTTCAATTGGGTCAAATGTTTGAGCCCCAGATCGGCTCGCTGCGTTTTGGATTGCTCTACTTTGCTTCGTTACTCGGTGGGTCTGTTGGCGCACTGATGCTCAGCCCAAATAGCCCGACTGGTGGAGCGTCGGGTGCTGTCTTTGGTTTGATGGCCGCCGCAGTTGTCGGCATGCGACAAGCAGGGCAAAACCCAATGCGCAGTGGTCTGGGTTTAACTTTTGTAATCAATATTGTGATCACTTTGGCAATCCCCGGAATTTCAATTGGTGGACACTTTGGTGGCGCTGCAGTTGGCGCCATCTGTGGCGCTGTCGTACTTGCACCAAATAAACGGTTGATAACCAAGACGCTCGGCGTAGTCGTTCCACTCGTGATTAGTGCTGCACTGATTTATGCTGCTGTAATTTTTGTTAACGCGTAACACCCTGGCGCTACTGTTGCGCAATGCTTGAAACAATTACACCACCAATCGATGTGCCGCGCGCGCAACTAGACCCGATTTTGACCCAATCCGAAAAGTTATCTGTATTTTCGTTGGCGTTGATGCGACCACTGCGAGACGAAACAATCATTCTTTGTTGCGACGAACTTCAACGGGGTGTCGGCATTTTCGCCTTCGACTCAAAACTTCAGCTCAGCGCAATAATTGATCGAGTTATTGGCTCGGCGATCAACATTGAGTCAGTTGTGACAATTTGTTTATGCACTTGTCGATCTGGTCTTGGTCGACAACTGACAGACGAAATTCAATTTAAGTTTGCAAAGACTCGCTGCCAAGATGCAGGCATCGCTCTAGCTGATTGGTTCATCGTCGCCAAAGGCGATGTGTACTGTCTAAATTAACTAGCTGTGGCAACCACAGCCAGAACCGCAACCACCCATTTTTGGCGCTGGCATTGACGGCGCCGCACTGGCACTAGATCCGCCACCAACAGAAGCAAACACCGAAAGTAAACGCACTGAGTTCTCGTGGCCTTGCGCGCACTTGGCTGGCTCATTGGCCTGCGACATAGCGCGACGCTCTTCAAAGGTCTCGTCACATGTTCGGCATCGAAACTCATACACGGGCATGATCGCAGTCTAGATGCGAGCAAACATGGTTTAATGAATCGTGCATTCAGTCGTAAAATTAACTGTGTTATCTGCGCCGCTATCTTCGATTGAGACTTCTCCGAGCACGGTCATTGATCGTCAAACAGAACATGTTTTGCAAACCGGCAAACCATTGGTTGCCCATATTGTTAAAACAGAACGCGACGAGTCGGCCGCAGCCAAAGTTCTTGAAGCCCGAATTAATGGCACGCCAATTGAAGCACTATGCGGACATGTCTGGGTGCCATCGCGTGATCCAAAACAATTGCCGATGTGTCAGGCTTGCAAAGAAATTTACGAGATGTACCGAGGCTTCAACGACGGTTTGAACGAACAGCCAGACGAATAGATGCCAGACAGCAACTCTCTCATCTCGTTCGCAATTGCATCTTTTGCATTACTTGTTATTCCTGGTCCTGCGGTTTTATACATTGTCAATCGCAGCGTTTCAGATGGTCGGTCCATCGGATTTGCGGCAGTAGTGGGTATTGAACTTGGCACATTGATGCATGTGTTGGCAGCCACCGCCGGACTTTCAGCAATTCTTGCTGCGTCACCCAGTGCGTTTAACGCTGTCAAATATCTTGGTGCGTTGTATCTAATATCCGTCGGTTTGCGCACGCTGATGCGTAAGCCTGCTTCGGTTGCTTCACTGGCTAGCTCAATGACCAATTTTCAGGCATTTCGTCAAGGTTTTATCATCAACACGCTCAACCCAAAAGTTGCACTGTTCTTTCTTTCATTTCTTCCACAGTTCATTGACCAAGACAAAAGTTCAAAGGCACTTCAAGCACTAATGCTTGGCGTTGTATTTGTGAGTTGTGGTTTCATTACTGACGGAACCTATGCACTTACCGCAAGTTCACTGCGCGAAGTTCTCGTCAAGGGCAAAACACTGCCATTTATCCAGCGATACATCGCTGGAGTCGTGTTTGTTGTGCTTGGGCTAGTTGCTGCTTCAGCGAAAATCTCTTGAGCTGACGCCAACAACAATATTTAGTTCGCTTAAATGTTCGGCGATGATATTTATTACTCCGTGAGCAGATTCGATTCTTCCTCGAACTACTAATGCTGATGCGTTAATCGCAGCGTGGCGAAAGCGTCGCCAACAACCTTGTGAGACGATCACATTTATTAAACCAGTTTCGTCTTCAAGGCTAATAAATGTCACACCTCGTGCAGTTGACGGGCGTTGACGATGCGTCACAACGCCACCTATAAATATTCGTGAACCATTCTCAACATTTGGTAATTCGCTCGCCGTAAGCACACCAAGTTTGCTCAACTGACTGCGCACGAACTGAGTTGGATGACCATCAATAGAAATACCTGTTGACCAAAGATCACAAATTGACTCTTCAATTGGTTGCATGCCAGGCAATTGGGGTGAATCACTGCCCGTAGTAACCCCAGCAAGACGATCTGGGCGACTTTGGATTACTGCACCTGCTGACCACAATGCATCTCGCCGAGATATGCCAAAACATTGTGTGTAGACACCTGCCGTTGCCAGTGTTTCAATCTGCGAAAGATTTAGTTGCGGTACTCGACGCACAAGGTCTTCCATATTTGCAAAAGGCCGTGCTGTTTCTATTGTGCATGCCAGTTCGTAGCCAACACCACGCACACCAGAGATACCAAGTCGCACCGCGAACCCGCCAGTTGACTCGTGACACGTTTCTAAAGTTGCGCCGGCTTTGGATGCATTCAAATCTGGACTATGAACTACAACACCATGTCGGCGAGCATCTTGCACAAGTGAATGCGGCGACCAAAAACCCATCGGCTGCGAATTTAATAGTGCCGCATAAAACGCAGCAGGCTCATGATATTTGATCCATGAAGAGGCATAAACAAGATATGCAAACGAAACAGAATGGCTTTCAGGAAACCCATAACTAGAAAACGCTTGCATTTTTTCAAAAATCTCATCAGCAACCGGGCCAATGATCCCATGTTTCGACATGCCGTCATATAGTCGCTGACGAAGTCGCTCCATGCGCATCTGCGAACGCTTTGAACCCATCGCTTGGCGCAACTCGTCGGCTTGAGTAGCAGTAAAACCCGCGACATCAATTGCCATTTGCATTAACTGTTCTTGAAACAACGGCACACCTAAGGTTTTTCCTAAACTGTTTTCTAATAGTGGATGCAAATAAGTCACTGGTTCTTGACCATTGCGACGACGAATATATGGATGAACTGAACCGCCTTGAATTGGGCCGGGACGAATTAGCGCGACTTCAACGACTAGGTCGTAGAACCTTCGTGGTTTAAGTCTTGGCAGCGTTGCCATTTGGGCGCGCGACTCAATTTGAAAGACACCAACTGTGTCAGCACGACACAACATTGCATAGACCTCATCTTCTTGCGGAATCGTTGCTAGATCAATTTTTTCGCCGCGAAATTCGGCAATTAAATCAACAGCGTTATGCAGCGCAGAAAGCATTCCTAGACCTAGCAAATCAAACTTGACAAGACCAATCGTTGCGCAGTCGTCTTTATCCCATTGCAACACACTGCGATCTTTCATTCGTGCCCACTCAACAGGACAAACTTCACTGACCGGGCGATCACAAATCACCATGCCCCCAGAATGAACGCCTAAATGTCGTGGTGCATCCAAAACTTGACGAGCAAGATCTACTACTTGAGCCGGTATTTCATGTTGTGTGTTTTCAGAGTTTGCCAGTGAACCAAACATGCCGACTTGCTTGCTCCATGCGTCTTGCTGACCTGGCGCAAAACCAAGCGCCCTGGCCATATCGCGAATCGCCGAGCGTGAGCGATATGTGATCACATTGGCAACTTGCGCGGCATGATGTCTGTCGTAGCGGTTGAAAACATATTGAATAACTTCTTCTCGCCGACCGCTTTCGATATCTATATCAATATCTGGTGGACCATCACGCTCAGTTGATAAGAATCGCTCAAATAACAAACCCAGAGAAACGGCATCGGCTTTGGTTATATCTAGGGCAAAGCAAACCGCGCTGTTGGCCGCGCTACCCCGACCTTGACAAAAAATATTTGAACGCTGACAAAACTGCACGATATCCCAAACGACTAAGAAATAGCCGGCGAAACCAAGTTGCTCAATGACATTGAGTTCGTGATCAATCGTCTTCCATGCTCTTGCGCGCAGCGAAAGATCTTCAATGTTGCTCACGGGTCGCAACCCATATCTGCGAGTTGCCCCTTGCTCGGCGAGTAAACGCAAATATGAAATTTCGTCTAAGCCATCTGGACAAATAAACGGTGGAAGTTTCGGTGCAACTAAAGATAAATCAAATGCTGATGATTTTGCTATCTCGCCTGTCAATTCGATAACGCCCGGGTACCGACTGAACCGCCGAAGTTGCTCTTTGCCGCTACGAATATATGCACTTGGAGCAGGAGGTAAATGAATATCAATCTCATCAAGACTTGCGCGTTGTCTAACTGCTGCTAGCGCAACTGCTAACCGATACTCGCGTAGTGATGCATAACTGACATCGTTAGTAGCAACACACTGCAAATTATTTCGCATCGCCAACTGCACAAGCGCATCGTTGCGTGTTGAATCAAGTGGGTCGCCATGATCACACAATTCGACTAACACTCGGTCGCGACCGAATTCGCTAACGAGTTTTTGCAATCGACGCGAAGCCGCCTCTGGTCCGTGTTGTTCGAGCGCTTGATTGACTATGCCACTACTTGCTCCCGTCAATACCCAACATGTACCAGCTACATCTTCGGCAACTTTTGCTGTATCGAAAACAGGTGCAGACTTTGAGCCCGCTAACTGGCCAATAGTTATCGCATGTGATAGTCGCGAATAACCAGATTGACCATCGGCGATCAAAACAATTTGTGGATCACTGCTGCTGGTATCACTGTGCTGATTAGAACATGTCAGTTCAACGCCAAATAAAGTTGGCAGCCCAAACCCGCGAGCCGCTTGGGCGAACTTTACGACACCATAAAATCCGTTGCGATCTGTCAGTGCAAGTGCACTCAACTGATTATCAACTGCAGACTCAACAAGTTGCTCAGGATGTGAAGCCCCGTATAAAAACGAAAAATTTGATCGACAATGTAATTCGGCGTAACCAGACACTCAAATTAGGCTAGCGAACATATGTTCGTGTTAGCCAGCGAGTGTAAACCGCTTATCTATTGACGATTTGGCGGGCAACACGAATCGCCCCGCGAGCCCCGTCTTCGGAGACCTGCAATGCCTCATCAAAACTAAACCATTTAACTTCTTTGCTTTCACCTTCGGCTGGAGCAAATGTTTCGTTGTCGGCAACTAATAAATATCTAATATCTAAATGTGTGTGACCGCGGGGCCCGGGGTGAACATCAAGATGAATAAATTTGGGCAAGCTTAAAAAATGTTGCAACTGTAAACCAGTTTCTTCTCGTGCTTCACGCAATGCTGCTTGATCAACTGATTCACCAGCGTCGATGTGCCCACCTGGTTGTAGCCACATGTTTAAGCGTTTGTGCAAATGCAACACCACACCAGGTGCGCCAACAACAATTGCTGAGCCAGTCACATGTGTCGTGTCACTGTGCTCATCAAACGGTGCGCTCAACAATGGAGCAAGTTCGCGAAATACTTTGATCGACTCTCGTTCACGATCGTCTATTGGTGAATGCGTTACTAGATCTGCACAAAACTTAGCCACAAATTCGACGCCTGCGTCAAGAACCATCAACTGCACAATATCGCGGTGACTAACAAGTCATATATTGCCGGCTAGTTGTATATCGCCGCAACTGTCCACTCGCCGTGTTCGAGAATTGCCAACATCGCCAAAATCTGCGGCGCGCTATCTGTTAAAACATTTCCTGTCGCAGTATTTCCTGTCGCAATATTCTTTAGTGCAATTTTTTCACAGACTAATTGCAGGCGAACTAATCGCCGATTGCGAGCAATATCCCACCAGTGCTCTTCGACTGGCCAAGGGCCTGCCCATGAATTTACTTTGTAGTGCGCCACGCCGATAATTACGGTGACTGGCGGTGCACTTAACTCGTGGCGCGCACTGACACTTAACAACTTTCCGAATTGATCATTTATCTGTACTGAAATTGGCTCAGAATAAACAACGCTCGGCGATGGCGTCGGCAATGCACCGCGCCATTTTGGCACTGCTGGTTGTTCACTGTTGTCACCACTGCCGATAGTTTGAGTGTGCGTTGCTGAAATAAGTTGATAACTATCTAAGAGATCGCGTCCACCTTGCCACTTAAAAACTTGCACAGCAGCAGAACCCAGCAATTCGCTTAATCGACCAATTGCTTGTGCTGCTGTTTCGTCAGTTTGCGTGCTGCCACCCCACAACTTAAGTTGGCGCGCTGTATCGGCACGCACTTCATCGGCAATTAACTGCACGCGAACTAGGCCGTTGCTAGCTAGTTCACTAGCTAGTTCACTAGCTAGCTCACTAGTGAATTCACTAGCGAGCGACGCTTCAAGTTGCCACTTTGCGCTCTCGACAATTGCACTCGCGGTTAATCCTTGTTGGCGATACCACAGTCGCTCAAAACGCTTGCCGTTTTCTAATTCGAATGCGATGACAATTCGCACGCAAACAGTTCCGTTAACTGAAAAATACTCAGTAAATGCACTAGCCATTCTCTGCACACTGTTGATTACGATTTGTTGATCGCTAACTGGCTGATCAAATTTCTCAACACAAAGATGCTCTGGTGGCGGTGGAACCGCAACAAGTTGATGTTGCTCGTCGCCCCGCGCAAGCCGATGCAGTTCAAAACCTAACTCACCAAATCGACCCGCCAAAACAGACTCACTGAGAGCACAGATATCTCGCAGCGTGTTAAGCCCGAGTCGTTCAAGTAGCGAAATAGTTTCACGATTGATGTTTGCGAATTCGCTGAGCACTCGCACAGATTGCGGGGCAAGCCACTCGTTAGTTTTATCTGGCTCGACGACATACGGCACAAATAAATTTGAGTTGCTGCTGGCGAGATTACTAGCACTATTGCTGGCGCGATTACTAGCACTATTGCTGGCGCTGGCGCTCGCAGCAATATGCGCAGCCAAACGACTGTCGGCAACGCCCACACCAATCAACAACTCGCTTGAAACCAAAGTCTTTAGTGCTTCAACTATTTTTAACGCCATCATCTCGTCGCCACCCATGTATCTAGATGGACCTCGTGCAGCAAACACAATTAAACCTGGTTCGCTGACTTCGATCAGCGGTACGAGTTCATTGACTACACGAACAACTGCATCAAAAGCATTGCGATCACGATTTGGCTGATGCGCAACGATTTCTATATCTGGACACAACGCTTGAGCATGTCGACGACGCATGCCAACTTGTACGCCATAACGCATCGCGCCAGGAGTACGCGATATGACTCTTTGTGCATGCACGACTGCGCACGGTTTGTTTGAACTTTTTGCTGCAACAACTGCTGACCAATCAAGACATTGCAGCACCGCTAAACGCCGAGATGCAAGCATGCTGATAATTTTTGGCTGGTTTATCTAGTTGGCACGGTCGCGTTTATCTGGTTGGCACAGTCGCGTTTAACTAGTCAGCACGGTCGGGTAACTAAACATTCGCGCTCGCGAGCCACTCGACGCCCGCTAACCCTGATGTGGACATCGCGATATTGCAAATATCCAGAGCCATTGTCAACACCAGTCCAACTTTTTGTTTTGGTATCTAAAACAACATCAGCAAGAAATGTATTTGAACGATTTATGTCATCGACTGATCTAGCAGCAGATTGCGAGATCGTCGCATTGTCAACAATGATCATCACTGCACGACGAGATTGCAATCGTGTCTGAACTCGTCTGGCATCGTTGGCCGACAGTCGAGCCGGCACGGCAACAATTAATAGATCAAAGCCTTCTATCGCTGCAGCAACCGTGACTGACCATTCGCGCGATGTCTGGGGTGGATGCACCAACACTGTTCGTTCTAGGGCGACACCATGCTCGACAGCGGCAAGCACGCCAAGATGATCTACGCCGACAATACCGAGCCATGACCCTTGTTGAGTTGCACGCGAACAAAGTGAAAGCGCTAGTGATAAACCTGCGTCACCACTGCAACGCACGATGCGCCCGCGCACTAAGCCAGAATCGGGCAATAAGTCTCGAACATTGTCGCCAACAGCTAAGCGCTCTACAACTGGCGGTTTTACAACTAACTGATTTTTTACTAGAAACTCTGTGGCTAAAAGTTCTGTGACTCGCTGTTTGGTATCTAGTTGCATACCAGTACTGTAGCGAACACCTGTTCGTAGTAACTACTCGCTAGCTAGAGTTGCTAACTAACCCTGCTAACTAACCCTACTAAGCACTGAATCTAGAGCGACAATCAACTCTCGAGGGTCTTTGACCCATTTATCAGCGCCAAGTTCTTGAGCATGATCGTCAGATCGAATCGCTGGTCCACCAACAAAACATTTGACCGTCGGTTTAGCGGATTTATCACCATTTGATTTAGAAACTTTTCGCACGGCTGAAATTGATTTAGCGGCTTCAAAAAGTGAACTAGGCATCGTCGTAACGACACAAACACCAACCACATTTTGAAGATTCTTTACCGCTTTGCCAAACTCATCAGCCGGAAGATCGGCTCCGAGATTAGAAACATTCCAACCTTCGTAGCGCAATAAATGTGTGATCATTGCAATTGTCAGCGAATGCAGTTCTCCCTTTGGGGCTCCAATAACTACTGTGCCTCGATCAAGTCCACGACGCTTAAATTTTAAACTCAGTTGAACAATCAAACGAAAAACAATTTCAGATGAGCGATGCTCAACATAAATATCTATCTTGCCAGATTCCCATTGATCGCCGATAATCACTAGTGCCGGAATCAAAATATCCACATAAATAAACTGAAGATCATGACCACTACGAAGTGCCGAATTTAAGATATTCGCTGAACCCACCTCATCGCCGTCAATCAACCGCCCAACAATGCGATCAACCCAATCTGCCGAATCACGTCCACCATGCTGGGCTTTAGATTCTCTGTTGCCGCTTGATTTTTTGGCTAATTGAAAATCTTTTAAGACAGTTTT
>CAMATY010000003.1 GCA_945861325.1 Ferrithrix thermotolerans DSM 19514 | reverse complement strand
TGCTGATTCTTTAGTCGTCATGGTGTGGCGCCTTTCGACATCATCCATTCAACCATTTCGAAATCAGCTTGATCATCTATGTCAAACGAGCGTGCCCGAGGCATTACAAACAATCGAGTACTAGGCGCGAACAGGCTTTGATTATTTAGCAGTGCATCACGCTTCCATACATAAATTGATGCGTTCATATCAAAACACTCGGGTGAGTCTTGGCGCCGGGACACTGACTCAGGTAGCGGTTTTGAGAGATGTACTATTCCATCGGTATCAGTTTCAACAAGATTGAAATATGGTGATCGATGCGCTGGTGTACCAGTGATTATGTTGTCGGCATCAGTTGCTATGAGAAGGTCCAATGCTCCAACGATGTCGGCAACAATTCGTAGTGGCGCAGTCGCATCTAAGTCAACAACAATGTCGAATTTGCCAAATTCTTTCTCAGATGTTTCAGCGCAGTGTCGTATCGCTGGAACTTTTGGTGCAGTATCTGATGCCATCTGCGCTGGACGATCAATAACAAAAGTTGCTCCGTGAGCGAGTGCAGTCTCGCGAATCTCTGCACTGTCACTGCTGACAGCGATTTGTGCAAATAATTTTGATTCAACTGCCTGTTGTAACGAATAAGCGATCAGTGGTAGTCCATTTATAAGTCGCAGGTTTTTGTTCGCCACGCCTTTTGATCCTGCTCGTGCGCAAATTGTGCAAAGAACTTTCATTTCTTGATCCATTTTCGTTTTGATGATGCGATTTCTATTGCTTCAATGGTTTTTACAACATTTAATGCTTCGGCGATTGAGCAGATCGTTTTTGAGTCTTTAGCGATCATCGCTTTGTGCTCGGCTAAGTAGGTGTGATCTGAGTCGACATTAAACACCTGAGTTCTTTCATTGAATTGCGACAATCCCGAGTATAAATCGATTCTTATTGAACCCTTGTCACCGTTAATTGTGATTACTCGTTGCTTAATTCGGTCGAGATAATTCAACTGAATTGATAGTGCGGGACAAGTTTTCGTTTGCATCAATATAGACCAGGTGTCATCTGTTTCGATTTCAAGATTGCTGAACTTTCCACCAGTTGAAGTTAGATAACTCCAGTCACCAAACAAATATTGGGCTAGATCTAGTTCATGACTAAGGTCTCGTAACGCTCCGCCGCCGTTTGCGATCGTTGCCGAACTTGAGTTTTGATATCTATCGTTTTTGCGCCAAGTTGGCAAATATTGTCCAATATAAAAATTTGCTGATGAGATGTCTCCGAGTTGTGGCAATGTGTCGCGTAGCCATGCAATGGCAGGGTGGAATCGCAAGTTGTAGCCAACTGCCGCAAAGTCAAAACTATTTTTAGGTAACTTTTTCAAACTAGTCAGAATTGGTTTTTCGACCAATACCTTGCCAGAAAACTTTGAAGCACTTAGTTCGCGTAGGTCGTTAAAGTGCTGCGAGGTTTTGCTGGCGACGACGACATATTCAAATTTTTCGTGCTTAAGTGCATCGGAGATTTTTTCGTACTTACCAGCACCTGATCGCCTTGAAACCACGACTACTTCATGACTCAAATCTCGCAGTATCTGCGCATGTCTTGAACCGATGGATCCAGCGCCAACTATCGCAATTTTCACTGAACTTCCCGGGGCCATTCGCGTTGTGCTCGCTCAAGCTCATCGAGTCGCCCGATGTCAACCCAATACTCATGAAGCGGAAAAGCAGTAGTTCGATGCCCGTCGGCGGCAAGTTTCGTAAAGTGTGTGGGCATGTCGTAATAAGTGCCCTTTGGAATATTCGCCAGACTTTGCTCGCTCAGCACATAGATGCCGGCATTCACTAAATGTCGTTGTGTAGGTTTTTCTTTGACATCGATAATTTGTGTGCCGTCAACTTCAACAACTCCGTACGGAACTTGATAATAATCCTCGCGAACAACCATCGTTGCAACAGCATTTTCGCGTTGATGAAAATCTAGAAGTGCGTCAACAGAAATTCGCGTCAACAAGTCACCGTTCATGACGATGATCGGGTATTTAACTTCACTTGGTAAGAGCGATAACCCACCTGCAGTGCCGAGCCGAGTTGTTTCGTGTAGGTAGGTAATCGAAGCACCTAGTTTAGAACCATCACCGAAATAGTCCGAGATTATTTCTGCTTTAAAATTTAACGATATAAAAAAATTCACATAACCTTGATCAATGAACGACTGAATGATTGTTTCTAGAATTGGTTTGCCACCGACATTAAGCATTGGCTTTGGTGTGTCTTGCGTCAACGGATAAAGACGAGTGCCGAGCCCTCCAGCCATAATCACGACTGCATTTGTTTTTTCTTGAGCCCCGAGCATGTCGTCGACTGTAAGAACATCAACAACCTGTCCAGATTCATTGACAATTGGCATTTGGTGAATTCTTTTTTCGCGCATTAACTTAATAATCACTGTTCGTGGCGTAGATACAGAACTTGTGGTCGGAGACTTTCGCATTGCTTCTGCTGCCGTTATATTTAAATCTTTACCTGCCAAAATTGCTTTGCGAATATCGCCATCAGTAACAGTGCCAATAAGTTTGTTATTGTCGTCAACTACGAGCGCAATCTGTAGAGCGCTATTAGTTATCGCTTCAATTGTCTGGCGCAGTGTCATCGAACTCGACACGAGCGCATCTTGCCAAGTGGACATTGCCTCTATTCTAATTGTCTAATTGCTTTGCGGGGTTCCCAACGACAATCGCAGAATCTTTGACATTGTGGCGTACAACAGCGCCAGCACCAATAACACAATTATCACCAATTTCAATTCCTTGAATAACTACAGCTCCTGCTCCGATAAATGAACCACGACCGATTTTTACCGAACCAGAAATAATTGCACCGGGGGAAATCACACAATGATCGCCAATTGACACATCGTGATCAACCGATGCTCGCGTGTTGATAACTACATTTTCTCCAACGCGCACTCTATTTTGTAACACTGCTCCCGCCATGATCTGCGCACTCTCACTTATTTGGCATTCAGACCCGATTGTTGCTGAAGGATGTTGCACCCCAATAAATTTAAAGCCAAGTTTAAACCAGCGATTATAAATTTCTTGTCTGGCGATTGTATTTGTAGTTGCTCCGAGGCCATTAATCAGTTCAGTATTTTCTGGACTAACTGTTTTAATAAAATCATCATTACCAACAACGGGTACTCCAAAAATACAATTTCCAATTGCAAGTTGAGCGTCGACAATGCCGTCAACTTCACTACCGCTAGCAACGAACGCATCAAGCGCTACGCGACCATGTCCACCACATGCTATTAAATATTTAGCTTTCGTTGTCATTGCTTAGATCAATTCGTTTTCGGCGATATCACGCTGTGATTTAGTTCCGAGAAGATCCCAATATTTAAATGGCGACTGTCCTGTACCTGGTCGTTTGACGACGATGTTTTCGGTGGTGAATGTTTCTCCAGATTTAATTGGCTTACAAGCGACGATACTTCGGCGAGCAACTTGTCGATTCTTGATTTCAGTTGCTGTCGGGATTTTTTCTGAACTACCTAGTGCTTTTTCGATGTCGCGGATATTTTCAACGAGAATTTTGAACTCTTGTGGTTCAAGCGAGGCCTTGTGGTCAGGTCCTTCCAAATTACGACTGGTTGTCAGATGCTTTTCGATAACAGTTGCACCCATCGCCACGGCCCCAACAGAAATATGAGTGCCAATAGAGTGATCAGACAAGCCAACTCGACAGTTAAATTTTTCGCGCAAAGTGCGCATTGCCTGAAGATTCACATCAAGTGGTGAGGTCGGATAGTCAGTCGTGCAATGCAAAAGCGTGACGCATTGGTTTATCGCCTTTTTGCCTGCATCACTTGCTAATGCTTTACTACAAGCAGAAGTTGTTGGTTTGAGAGTTTTCTCAGAACTTAATCCAAAGGCAATAACCCCGAGCGCTAACCCAATCTCGTCGATTGTGCTCATTCCAGTTGAAAGAATAATTTGCTTTGCAGAGCGAGCGACTTCTAATAAAAATGGAGCGCTTGTGAGTTCGCCTGAACCGACTTTAATTAGAGAAAGACCAATATCGTCGACTAGAAATTTCAGACTTTGAACATCAAACGGAGTAGAAAGAAATTCAATATTCTGACTTCTACAATATTTAAATAAGTTTTGTTGCTGAGACTGAGATAATTCAAGTCGTTGCAACATTTCAATTTGAGACTCTTGACCCCCTGTTTGGACAATTTGATAGTCGGCTTTTTTTGTACCAGCTGTAACAAATGAGGTGGTGACAAACGACTGAAACTTTACTGCGTCTGCTTTAGCGGCAACTGCCGCATCAACCAGACTGCGTGCCAAATCCATTGAACCGTTATGGTTCACTCCTGCTTCGGCAATGATGAATGTGTTGGGCGTAATTGTCATCAAATGGTGTCGACGAATATTTTTTGTGTTGTCAGTTTCGTAGTTTTTAGCGTATCGGCTATGACTTGCGCGGTATTGCCGGAGCCATATTTGCTTTTGGTTGTGAGACAACGCGACTTAAAAGCAGGTGAGAGTGCTGTCTCAATTGCGGTACGAATTTCGTTTCGTCCAAACTTGCAGTCAATAATTGAATCAGCACGAAGGCGACCATCTTGACGGGTACCGATATTGACGGTCGGCACACGCAGAACAGGAGCCTCGATAATTCCACTTGAAGAATTTCCGATTACTACATCGGCAACTCGCATTAAATTGAGATAGTTCTTTTGACCAAGTGAGTCGTGCACAACTCGTCTTAGCGGATCAGCCGCAACAAATTTTCGGATGGCATTATTTACGTGCGAGTAACCAGGGTCAGCGTTGACCCCAGTGAAAATAATTGTCGACTCAGCAAAATGTTCAACAGCACTCAGCAATTCGTCAACTTCTTCAGGTATGGACATATCACTGCGAGTCGTTGGGTGCACAGTAACTATTAATAGCGGTGACCCGAGTGCAACGCCAATAGTAGATGCCAATTCGTCGCGCGTAATTTGTGCAAGATTGAGCAATATATCAATTCCAAGTGCACCGACATTGAAAACCGTTTGTGGCGATTCGCCAAGTTGGATCAACCTGCGTTGATATTCTTCTGCCGCACAAAAATGTAGATTCGACATTTTGGTGATTGCATGTCGGATGCTGTCATCAAATGCACCGGTCGTCACTTCACCACCATGAATATGCGCAATCGGAATTCCTAAAATTAGTGCCGCTTGGGCTGCACCAAGAATTTCGTATCTGTCACCTAATACAACAACTAAATCAGGTTTGAGATTCGTAAATGCATCGGCGATTTGAGATGTCGCCCGACCGAGTGCGTGCGCGACGCTTACAACCGAGTCGTCTTTAAGTTCTAAGTCGACTAATGCGTCAGCCACAAATCCGTCTTGCTCAATGAACTTAATTGTTGATCCATGCTGCGCAGATAAATGTGATCCAGTGACAACTAGTTGAAGGTCAATTTTGGAGTCTTGCTTTAACAACGACATCAATGGTGCGAGCAGACCGTATTCTGCGCGAGTTCCGGTAACTACGCAGATTTTACGATTGAGACTCATGACCCCAAGTTTGCACTGCTTGGCACATTGATCAGAGAATTCTCAAGCATTTGAGCAACAGGCAATTCGGCTCTTGGCGAATTTTGATACATCGGTAGTTTGTGGAGCAAGTTCCATGCAGGGCGACATAAGTAACCTTGCACTCTTGCTGCTGCAAGCAATTCGTTTCGTGTCTGTAAATCTGGTTGCACAAGTCGAAAAGTATTCAGCCAATAGTTAGAAGTTGTTCCAGTCGGCTCACTAACAAACTTAAGAAACTGCGCATCAACTAGCGCGGTTTGATATTTCTTTGCGAGGTTACGCTTATTTTTCAAAAATTCATCTAGTCGATCAAGTTGAGCGCAACCTAGTGCAGCATTTAAATTTGGCATCCGATAGTTCCAGGCGGTTGCGTCATGGATAAATTCCCATTCGTGTGCAATCTTGGCTGTTGTTGCAAGATGGCGAATTTTTGTTGCAAGTATTTCATCATCAGTCAAAATCGCTCCACCACCACCAGTCGTAATGGTTTTATTGCCATTGAAACTAAGAACTCCGCATCGACCAAAGGTGCCTGTGTGTTTTTTTCCGAAATAACTTCCGAGCGACTCCGCGGCATCCTCCACTATCGGCAGACCGAACTCTTTAGCAACTAACTCAAGCTGATTGATTTGCATCGGATGCCCAAACGCGTGCATTGGCACAACTGCGCCGATGCGATTGCCAGTTTTTGTATTTACCAGATCGTCCCCTCGTTTAGTTGTCGTTGAGGCGAGGTGTTTTCGTAAAGAAATCGGATCCATGCCCAAAGTTTCTGAACTGCTATCTACAAAATGCGGAATCGCACCACAATGTGCCACCGAGTTGGCGGTCGCAACAAAACTTAGAGTCGGAACAATAACTTCGTTGCCTGGTTTAACTCCGACTGCATATAAAGCAAGGTGAAGGGCAGTAGTTCCATTAACTGTTGCTATGACATGTGCGGCGCCAGTTATTTTTGAAAGTTGATTTTCAAATTGGGTAATGAAAGCTCCGACCGAAGAAACCCATCCACTTGAGAGACATTCAGCAACAAGTTGATGCTCATGTTCACCGATATTTGGTTCGTGTAACGCCAATGTTGAAGTTTTAACTGGCCCAAGCACCGAATTCAGTACTTTAAGAAATTCTTGTGTTGCTAGATCGTAAGTCGCCATCTAATTAAATGTTGTAGCGATCTGCTTTGTAGCGCGCCAAATTAACCGGGTCTGAGAACCAATCAATCGTTTGTTTTAGTCCAGTTTTGAAACCCTCAACGCCACTTAAGGTTGGTTGCCAATTGAGAAGTTTTTTCGCTTTTTCAGTTGACGCGTGCAATCTTTCAACCTCAGAATTTTCTGGTCTTTCGCGTTGTTTATCGGTTGCAAGTTTCAGATCAATATTCATCAACTGGGCAATGGTTTTGGCCGTGTCTTCAACTGAGATTTCAAAACCACTACCAAGATTTATTGTCTCACCAACTATTGCGTCGCTTTCAGCGGCGGCGATAAAGCCAGCTGCTGTGTCTTCAACAAATGTGAAATCTCGGGTCGGTGAAAGTGCACCAAGTTTTACTTCACGATTAGTTGCGAGCTGGCTGATAATTGTTGGAATAACTGCTCGCGCCGATTGTCGGGGACCATAAGTATTGAACGGTCGAAGAACTCCGACAGGCAAATCAAATGAAGCATGAAAACTTAAAGCGAGTTGATCCGCGCCAACTTTTGACGCGGCATACGGTGACTGAGGGTGTAACGGATGTTTTTCATCAATTGGAATGTATTGCGCCGTGCCATAAACCTCGCTTGTTGAAGTCTGGACAACTCTGCTAACCGAATGTCTTCGGGCAGCCTGCAATATATTTAACGTGCCCTTGATATTTGTATCAATGTAAGTGTCTGGCGAATGATACGAATATGGGATTGCAATCAATGCGGCCAAGTTTAAAATTACTTGTTGTCCTGCAACGGCCGCATCAACGCCGTGTGGATCACGAATGTCTCCAGCAAAAACATCGATACTGTCACGAACAGATGGATCAGCATCATCAAGCCAACCCCATGAATTAAAAGAATTATAAAGAACAAACGCACGAACTTCGTGCCCTCGTTTTATCAGTGCTTCGACTAGGTGAGAACCGATGAACCCGTCAGCGCCAGTAACAAGGATTTTCATTTGCTATTGGCCCATTGATCCAGTGAGTTTAGAGAATAAGACTGCAAGGATCACTGAAACAAAAACAGCAAATAGCACCGCGGAAAAGATACCAGTTAACCCGATCAATGCGATCGAACGAATGTTCCAAGAATTTGTAGTTGTTAGCGATAAGTTAGAACCTTGACTATCAACTTGAGTGACAGATGTTCGGGTTTTGGTGCTATTTTGATTTTCTGTGACGAGCCGCAAGGTGATCATGCTCAGCACGATGACGGCAATAGACCTGACCGTAACATTAAAGACGGTAAGTGACATGAGCAACGACACAACCACGACTTCTTCAAGCGTATCGCCACCGATGTCTGCCGAGCAGGAAACGATTATCGCACCACGTCAAAGGAATATGTGGTGGGCAATACCGATGCTGACAATCGCTTGGCTAATTACAGGAGCAATAATTGTTTCAGCAGTTGTGCGTGTCAACTATTGGGAAGTAGCGCCTGGGTCGGCAGAACAAGTCGCCTCACGATTCACGTTTGATGAGGCAGCACTTCAACTTGCTGATCGATATAAAACGACTTCACCAGTTTTATTTGTAACCGCATTCGGATCAAAACTCAGTGCACTTGATGCGCTTGTGGGAGTGGTTGACCCGGACGTGGATGTTTTGAATCGCCAAGAGAAATTCGGCACCGCAACACCCGGTGAACAAAAACGACTCGGATTTCAGGCAATGTCGACCGCCAAACAAATCGCAGAATATGTAGCACTGAGACGACTTGGTTATGACGCAACAATCACTTACGGAGAATTAATCATTGACCGATTTGTCTGTGAAGCAAATCCACGACCCTTGAGTGCGTGCTTGCAACTCGGAATTGGTGACACGATTACTGCATTTGACGGCAAAGAGATTCCGACATTGTCAGATCTATTACCGCTTATGAAAAATTATTCGCCTGGCGATGTCGTCAAGTTGACAGTTACGCCACACAAATCAACTGAATCAATCACCAAGCGTGTTGAGTTGATTGTCAGCCCTGATGATCCGAATCGAACGATAATTGGAGTTTGGCCAGCCGATACGAGAAAAGTGACTTTACCATTTGAAGTTGGGATCAATACAGATTTGATTGGTGGCCCATCCGCCGGTCTCGCTTTTACTCTCGCTTTGATTGACGAGCTGACACCTGGCGAACTGACTGGCGGGGTTAAAGTAGCGGCAACTGGAACCATTGACGGCGACGAAACGGTTGGCGCAATCGGCGCATTGCGTCAAAAGACTGTTGCGGTTAAAGCCTCAGGGGTGAAAGTATTTTTTGTTCCAAGTTCGCAATCAGAGCAAGAAATTACGGCAGCCAGACGCGTTGCGGGATCTAAGTTGACTGTTGTTCCAGTTGCAAATCTCGGCGAAGCTTTGTCATACCTTAAAGGCTTGGGGGGGAGCGACATTTCTAATGACGCGATAGAGCTCTAATCGGGGTTTAACCTTATATATATGGCGATTTCCTTTTCGCGCCCAGACCCGTCGTCTCCGGCGGCAGTTGGTTCAGCACAATTTGAAGTAGTACGACGCGGTTATGACCAAGGCGAAGTTCGTGATTTTTTAAGAATGGTTTCTGCCGAGTTGGCAAGACTTCAAGAACGAGAGCGATTTTTAGAAAGTGAAATGCGAGCAATACAAACTCGTGGGTTATCCGATCCGGGTGTGCTCGACGAAGCAACTGTAACGACTCTGTTAGGTGAAGAAACGGCTCGAGTTCTTTCTGTGGCACGCGAAGCAGCACAACAGATGCGTGTAAGAGCCGCTGAATCAGCAGAACGCTTGGTACGCGACGCAACTCTTGAAGTTGCAAGAATGCACGAAGAAGCAGACATTGAAGTCGCTCGTCGTCGTAGCGATGCATTAGAAGACAGCGAATCAGAAATTGAACTCGCTAAGCAACAGGGCAGAGAAATGGTTAACGAGGCCCGAGAATATAGTGAAAAAAAGTTGTCCGAACTTGCTCGTCGCCGCGAACTTGCTAAACAACAAATTGAACAGCTAATTCGTGATCGTGATCGACTGATGTCGGCGTTCGAGCGGGCTCGCTTGGCAGCAAATGATGTCATGGGTGATTTGACAGAATTTGATGAAGCGGCTGGAGAGTTATCGCAAGCAACTTCTAACGGAGTAGTTGATCGAACAATTCAAAATGTAGTTCAGTTTGATCGCGAAAAATACGACAACGACACTTCTGAACATTCAGTTCCTGTGATTACTGATTTGTCAAAAACTGAACCAGTTCAACAACCTTTTCTAACTGGGCAGGCTGAATCAGTTTCTGAACTTGAACTTGAAAAACCAGTTGGGGTGCCTGTTGAAAATACGTTCGTAAAACCGGTCGAGAAGATATTTGAAGAACCAGTTAAAGAACCAGTTGAAGAACCAGTTGAAGAACTAGTGAAAGTTAAGTCAGAAGTTCGCTCAGAAATAAAAGCTGATGAGCCAGATGCAGGTCATCGAGCCAATGTGATTCAACTTTTCGGTCGGACTTCTCGTCGCTTGCATCCGTCGACTGATCCGCCGACTGATGCGTCGACTGATGATCAACAAACAGAAGAAGCAGAACTGACTGTTCAGCCAGAACAGACCGTTCAGTCAGAACAGACTCAAGAACCAGTTTTAGAAGCAGTCAAATCGACTCCAAAACTGAAAATTGAAAAGGCTGCAGTCGTGCCTAAAAAGTCTGGCGTAGATGACCTGTTTGCAAAATTGCGTCAGGCTGGAGCAGGCACGGTTGCAATTTCTATCAAGCCAGTTGCGCCAATAAATAAAAAGCAGACGCAGGCCGTCGTTCAAATTGAGTCGCCAATCAAACCGACACCAGAAACTTCAAGCAACGAGCAGAAAGCACCGAAGCCTGATACAAGAATCTTCTCAAAGCGAGACGAGTCGCTTGCACCGATGATTGATCTTCTCGCCAAAAAACTTAGGCGAGTGTTAGCCGACGAAGAAAACACAGTTCTCAATTACTTACAGTCCAAAAAAGCACAAGTTGCGTTAGAGACAGTTCTGCCTAGTTTTGACAGTCAAGTTCAGTCTTTTGTTGAAGCCACAAGTAAGGACCTGATAGAAGTAGCGATGGCGGGCGCTCAGTCGCTGACAAAAAGTCTTAAGGCCGATCTACGAAAGAAAGTAAGCAACACAACTGTGATGCAAGTAATGTCAAAGAATCTTGCAGACTCAATCGTGCTTCCGCTTCGTACGCGAATTCAGAAGTGCGTTGAAAAGAGTGCGGGCGACAGCAATGAGATGTCAAGTTTGATTCGTACTGTTTATCGTGAATGGAAAATGCAACAAATCGACAAACTTGTTGGTGACATCGCTCGACTTGCTTACAGTCGTGGCGCATATTTAGTTCTTGATACTGGGACGAAAGTTTGTTGGATGGTTGATCCAAATGGTCCAGCATGTTCAGACGCAGAAGACAACTCTCTTGCAGGAGCAATTGCACGTGGTGAAAACTTTCCTACTGGACACGAACATCCTGTTGCACACCCGGGTTGTCGCTGTCTTGTAGTCCCGTCATCCCGCTAGTGTTCCAATTGTGCGAAACCCCTCAGACTTGCCTGGCTTTTCTTTTCCCCGCCGCAACCCGAGTGGTGGCGGTTTCGGATTTAACCCATTTAAAAAAGGTCGCGCTATTTGGACAGCGATCTTTGCAATTTTTGTAGTTGGCGGAATATCTGCGCGAAGCCTTTCTGGCTTTTATGTTGATGTGCTTTGGCACGATGTTTTGGGGCGAACAGACATTTTCTGGGGCGTACTAGCTACGAAAGTTTCGCTCGCAGCTGTATTCGTTGCAATCTTTTCTTTGGCAATGTTGATAAATCTATGGATCGCCGATCGGCTAGCGCCAGAAACAATGCCTATTTCGCAAGAGCAGCGTGCGCTTGATGGATACCGAAAATTAGTTGCTAAGCGCAAGTGGTTGGTGCGAACCGTTATTTCAGTTGTCCTTGGACTGCTAGTTGGAATGCCGGCAACTGCGCAATGGCAAGATTGGCAATTGTTTCGTCATTCGCAACCATTTGGCATTCAAGATCAATTATTCGCAAAAGATTTAAGTTTCTATATTTTCCGTTTACCATTTTTTGAGTTTTTGATTGGATGGTCGCTAGCTGCGCTGATTTTGATCACGCTTGTCACCACGATGATTCATTATTTGAATGGATCAATTCAGATGCAAACTCAAGGCCGTCGCGTGTCGCCGCAGGCCAAGGCTCACCTTTCAGTTTTGTTTGCGCTAATCGCAATCTCCCGAGCAATCTCATATTGGTTCGGCCGTTTTGATCTCACGCGCTCAACAAGAGGTGTGGTTCAAGGAGCAACTTATACAGATGTGACTGCGCAACTCCCCGCCACAAGTTTGATGATTCTTGTTTCGCTCGCTGTTGCCGCGTTGTTTTTGTGGAATGTATTGCAAAAAGGTTGGCGTCTGCCAGTTTTGGCAACTGTGTTGTGGGTAGTAGTTGCTCTTGTAGCTGGGACAATTTATCCATCACTTGTACAACGGTTTTCGGTACAGCCCAATGTCAGCACCAAAGAACTTCCATACATTGAACGCAACTTAACTTCTACTAAGAGCGCAATGGGTCTTAGTGATGTCAATGAAGTTGATGTTAACTACAGCGAGATCACAGCAGCCGATGTCTCATCCGACACCGAGCCGATACGCGATGTTCGACAACTTGACCCATTACAAATGCGTGATCGATTTGTTCTGGACGAAGGACAGACTTCGTACTACGCAATTCGTGACCTTGATGTTGACCGGTATGCGATTAATGGGCGAGTTCAACAAGTTTTAGTTGCTGCTCGCGAATTGAACACGGAAGGCATTCCTAACCGGACGTGGGTTTCGCGACACCTTTTGTATACGCATGGTTGCGGACTCGTTGTTGCACCAGCAAGCAAAGTCACCGTCGATGGTCGACCGATTTATACCGATCTTGACATTAAGCGTCCAGAGCTTTATTTCGGTGAAGGTCTTGACTCGTATGCGATAGTAAAAAGTCGAGAAGCAGAACAGGGCTGTTCAGATGGTAAAACTAGTGCTTTCTCTGGCGTCGGTGGAGTGCAACTTTCATCGCTAATTCGGCGAGCCGCATTTGCTGTTCATTTTGGTGAGTACAACCTCTTTGGCTCGGGCTTGATTACACCGCAATCTCAAATTTTATTCGCACGAAATATTCGAGACCGAGCAGAAAAAATTGCGCCATTTTTAAAAATGGACGCCGATCCGTATCCAGTTGTTGTCGACAAAAAAGTGGTGTGGGTGTTAGACGCATTCACGACAACTGACAGGTACCCATATGCGCAACGAGCGAACATTGAGCAGTTAACTGTTGGAAGTGGTCTAAACACTAATTTTAATTATGTTCGCAACAGCGTGAAGGTTGTCGTTGATGCCTACGACGGCTCAATGAAGTTTTATATTGTTGACGAAAAAGATCCAATTATTTCTACTTGGCAGGCCGTTTTTCCAAAACTGTTTACACCAGTCTCACAAGCGCCAAAAGAACTTGTCGCGCATTTTAGGTATCCAGAAGATCTGTTTCGCGTACAGACCAATACTTATGGTCGATATCAGTTCAGCGATGCGACAATGTTTTTCAATCGCAATGCTGCATGGAGTGTTGCACAAGCACCAGCAACAGAACCTGAAGGCGTGAGTGGTGCCGTCTCGGGTGCGATTGCTAACGATCTAAATACAATTAATACTGGCGATGTTCGTGATGCGAGTGTGGCGCGGTTCCAGCCGTACTACACAATGTTTCACGCACCAAGCAGTCCAGAAAAAACTGGCGTGTTTTCTATGTTGCGTCCGTTTGTCCCGTTCTCGGCGGATAACGCTCGCAAAGAATTACGGGCGTTCATGGTTGTCTCAAGTGAGCCAGCAACTTATGGACAGTTAACAGTTTTTAAAATAGGCGATCCACTTCCTGAAGGGCCAGCAACAATTGCCGCGGAAATCGGCAGTGATCCAGCAGTCTCTCAACAGATCACATTGCTTGACCAACGAGGCTCTCGAGTTATTTTTGGTGATTTGCAAATGGTTAATGTCGGAAAAGGACTCATTTATGTTCGGCCATTATTTGTGCGACCAGATGACCCGACCGCAAAGCAAATATTTGTCAGAAAATTTCTTGCTTCGTATAACAATAAAGTTGTCTTAGCCGATGATCTAAGCACTGCTATCGCAAAATTATTCCCAGGTTTCAAAGATGATCTTGGTGACAGAATTAGTGATGGATCTGCGGCTCCTGTCGAAGAATCCGCAACAGGCGATGGAACTTCGAAAAATACGACTAGTACGACCCTGCCATCGGGTAGTAGCGACAGTGCGGCTGTCGATACTCCATCTGCGCTTCTTGCGCGAGCAGAAGAATTGTTTGCGCAAGCCGATGCCGCACTTGGAAGTAGTCCACCAGATTTTGCGTTGTATCAACAGAAACTTGCAGAGGCTCGAAGTTTGATCAGTCAAGCAATTTCTTTAATTGGTGGCTAAAACTTTCAACAGTTCTTAAAGTTATTAGCTTCGTCGAATTTGTTCGATTATTTCGGCGAGATCTTGTCGAAATGCGATCTCGTAACGTGCTTGCTCATTTGCAATTCGAATCTGATTAATTCGAAGTTGTTCTAATGCTTCGCGAGATGCTGTATCTTGCGAGACATTTGTGAGTGATTCAATTTCTGTCCCAAGTTCGTGAAGTTGATGCGATAATTCGCTCGTCATTGTTGTAATTCTCTGATCGAGAACAGAAAATTTTTGATCCAAACCGTTAGTCATCGCAGTAACAAGCGACAAGGCGTTTGTTCGTTTTGTTAATTCTCCGCGCAGTTCAGCAAGCTCAGATTTAAGAGTCTCGAGGTCGGACTGTGTTGCTTTTGGAGTTCGATTGAATAGTGTCATCGCACCTGCGATTATGGCACGCCGATGGTAGTCTTGATGACACGACGCGGGGTGGAGCAGTCCGGTAGCTCGTTGGGCTCATAACCCAAAGGTCGTAGGTTCAAATCCTACCCCCGCCACCAATTCTCAGTAAGTTGAGGTATAAATGAACAGGCTAGAAAGAGTGCGAGCAATTCGCGCGTCACTGAACAAAGGCTCGGCTGTTGTCGGTAGTTGGATGCAATTACCGGATTCGAATATCGCAGAAATTATGGGCCGTGCTGGTTACCAGTGGGTGGCAATTGACATGGAGCACGGACCAGTTTCGGTTAGCCAGCTGCCAGATATTTTTCGCGCACTTGAACTTGGTGGCACACTTCCGTTGGCGCGTGTCGCTAGCCCGTTACCAATTAATTGTCGACAAGCCCTTGACCAAGGAGCTGCAGGCGTGGTGATACCGATGATTTCTTCGGCGGCGCAACTTCAGGCGATCATAAGCGAATGCCACTGGCCACCGCGTGGACGGCGCGGCGTTGGTTTTCAGCGAGCAAATGTATTTGGAAAGTTGTTTGATTCTTATCTAGATGAATCGCAAGAAGCGCTGGTCATAGCGCAAATTGAACACATTGATGCCGTTAATAATCTTGAATCAATCGTTGCCGTTGAGGGTTTAGACGCGATCATGGTTGGCCCTTATGACTTGTCTGCTTCGCTTGGTGTGACAGGCGAGTTTGAAAATAAAAAGTATCTCGAAACTCTTTCGAGAATTCTTGCAGTTTGTGCGAAACATAAGATGCCATGCGGAATGCATGTTGTTCAGCCAGATACAAAAATGCTTGAGCAAAGAATTCGCGAAGGCTATACATTCATTGCCTACGGCGTCGACACGGTGTTTTTAAACCTGGGTGCGACTGCGCCACAGTGATTGAAATTTGCCCAGCGATTAAGAATTCAAACTTCACGACATGAGTGCAAAAGTTTTGAAAGTCGGTATCGCTGGTTATGGCGTCGTAGGTAAACGTCGTGGTGATTGCGTTGAACGGCACCCCGATCTTGAGTTAGTCGCGGTTTGTGATCGTGTGTTTAAAGATGACGGAGTTTTGCCAAATGGTGTTCGTCATTTTCGAACTTATCAACAACTTTTAAAACAAAAACTGGATGTCTTGATTGTTTGTGTTACAAATGACATCGCCGCAGAAGTTACGCAAGCTGGCCTGAACTTGGGCTTGCATGTGTTTTGTGAGAAGCCACCAGGTCGTGATATTTCAGACATCACTCGCGTAATCGAAACAGAAAAGCTAAACCCCAATTGTCGACTGATGTATGGATTTAATCATCGGTACCACGACTCTGTTCAAGATGCTCTAAAAATTATTCGTTCTGGTCGCTACGGCAAGATCATCAACATGCGTGGTGTCTACGGAAAATCAAAGTTGATTACTTTTAACCAGGCGGACTGGCGCGCAAAACGCGAGATCGCCGGCGGAGGAGTACTTCTAGATCAAGGCATACACATGGTTGATCTAATGCGTCTGATGGCCGGTGAGTTCGTAGATGTCCAGAGTTTTATTTCTAACGGTCATTGGGGATACAACGTCGAAGATAATGCGTATGCATTAATGAAAACCAAAGATGGCGTCGTGGCGATGCTTAATTCATCGGCGACTCAGTGGCGACATCAGTTCAGCCTTGACATCAATATGCAACGCGGTGGTGTAATTTTGCGCGGAATATTGACTGGTTCAAAAAGTTACGGAAACGAGACGATGACTTTGGTAACCGCCGACCCAGACAAAGACAACGGTGACCCCAAAGAGGAGCTTTTTGAATATTCTGACGATCCATCTTGGGACTCAGAGATTGCGGCGTTTACGCAAAGTATTCTTCATAATCAACCAGTTCAAAACGGCACATCGCATGATGCCTTCGAAACAATGAAACTTGTCTATAAAATTTATTATGCCGATCCAATTTGGCGCAACAAATTTAATATTGGAAACCCTGAGGTACCCCAATGAGCGATACGACAATGACCGACCTGACAATTAACGATATTCAAGGTCTTGTGATTGCTACTACAGAACTTGTTCGTAGTGTTGGTAAAAAGTTTATTCGCGCAAATAGCCAAGAAGCCAAGAAAGTAGTTGATCTTCAAGTAGGTGGGCGTGAAATTAAACTTGCCGCTGACAAAATTTTAGAAAAGCAACTGATTAAAGGATTAGCAAGTTTCGGGTTTCCAATTCTTAGCGAAGAGACAGGATTTATTGATTCGGGTAAATTTAAAAATTTGCTTTGGGTAATCGATCCCCTAGATGGAAGCTACAACTTCAGCAGAGGCCTTGGTCCATCAATGATTTCACTGGCTTTATGGCAGGGCAATGAGCCCGTGCTGGGTGTGCTATTTAATTTAGTAACTAAGCAATTAAGTTTCGGTGGACCAAAAATCGGTGCATACGTCGAAAAAGTTCTTGTACACGTCTCAGATCGCGAAGAACGCGGTCAGGCGACACTGTGCACTGGGTTTCCGAGCCGGTTTCCAATTGATGACCCGCGCGCTGTTGAAGCATTTGCGACAACTATGCGTTCGTTCGGAAAGATTCGGATGATTGGCGCAGCCGCTGCATCATTGTGGCTTGTTGCAACTGGCGCAGCCGATGTTTACGCCGAACACAACATCATGTTTTGGGATGTTGCCGCAGGATTAGCGATAGTAAATGGCGCGGGTGGAACATTTGAAATCGAAGGAGTTAATTTACCTGAGCGAGTCTTCAGCGAGCCGTGCACAGTGGTAGCAAGCAACGGAAAGTTCGATGCCTCAGTTTCAATGTTTGATGCTGTGCGTGGGCTCTAATGACGATTCTTGACACAGGTGTTAAAAATGTCCGCAATGTTGGAAGATTCACAATTGGCGATGGTTCGCTTTCGGGATTAGCAGATTTAGTTAATGCGCAACGCACAAAAGAAACATCACACGCGGTTTATCTAATTGACGAGTTTTTTGAAAATAGTAAAGATGTTCTCAACTCGCTAGGGATAATTGCAGGTGATGCAAAACACTTTATAAAAACCGAAAAAGAACCGACTACTCAAGGGATAGATGATCTAGTTGTCGCACTTCAATCGTCAGGTCATAAACAACCTGCAACAATTGTCGGTATCGGGGGCGGGATAACCCTTGATACCGCAAAGGCTGTAGCGAACTTGTTAACAAATGGCGGTAAGGCAGCCGACTATCAAGGTTGGGATTTGGTGCGCGTACCTGGAATTCACAAAATAGGTGTACCGACTATTTCTGGCACTGGTGCTGAAGCAACGCGCACATGCGTAATGACGAATCTCGAAACTGGCCTCAAATTAGGTATGAATAGCGACTACACAGTTTTTGATCACATTATTTTAGACCCGAGTTTGACCAGCACAGTTCCGCGAAATCAATATTTTTATACAGGTATGGACGCCTATATTCATTGCATTGAAGCGCTAGATGGTTCGTACCGCAATGCAATTGGTGATGCGTATTCACGAGAAACTGTAAATCTTTGTCGCAATGTATTTTTAAGTAGCAACATGATGGCAGATGCGCGACGCAGCGATCTGATGGTCGCGAGTTATTTAGGTGGATGTGCGATCGCCACGAGCTATGTCGGAATCATTCACCCATTTTCTGCTGCCTTAAGTGTCGTGTTTGGTATGCATCATTGTGTCGCGAATTGTGTCGTGCTTAATGCGATGAGCGAGTTTTATCCGCAAGCACATAGTGAGTTTCGTAAAATGATTGAATTGCAAAATGTTGAACTACCACGCGGTGTGTGTGCCAACCTCACAGACGATCTACGCCAAGCCTTAATTGCCGCAACGATCAAACATGAAAAGCCACTTACTAATGCACTGGGCACCGAGTTTCGAGCAACGCTGACAGACGCAAGGATCATTTCATTGTTTGAGAAGATGTAAAGATCTCAGAGTAAAATCAATACATGCCTGGTTACGAGCTCATTGGTGCTGAAGAGCAGGCCGAGATTGACGATATTTTCAAACACGGTGGAGTATTGTTTCGCCACTCGTTTGATCACTTACGACAAGACCGCTGGAAAGTTAGAGATTTTGAACGCGAGTTCGCTGAATCTGTCGGCATGCCACACGCACTTGCAGTCACATCAGGCACCGCAGCACTTCGCGTTGCGCTCGCTGTTTTAGATATAAAACCAGGCGACGAAGTAATTACCCAGAGTTTTACTTTTGTCGCCACTGTTGAAGCGATAATCGAAGCCGGAGCGATACCAGTGTGTGCAGAAATTGATGGCACATTAAATATCGATCCTGAATCATTAAAGTCGTTGATCACACCAAAAACTAAGGCCGTGATTGCAGTGCATATGCTCGGCACACCAGCTCGGCTGTTCGAGATTGATGATATTTGCCGAAAGAATAATCTCACGCTTATCGAGGATGCAGCCTGGGGATGCGGGGGCTCGCTTGATGGCCGGCCGTTGGGCACTTGGGGTCAAATGGGAACCTACAGTTTTGATTTTGCAAAGACGATGACTACGGGCGAAGGTGGAATGATCGTGTTTCAAAACGAAAACGATTACAAATTTGCAGCAGCATGGCATGATCATGGGCACGAAAATAACCCGAGTGTGCCTCGTTGGGAAGACACTCGCGCTAGCAGTGGCTTCAACTTTCGGATGAACGAACTTCAAGGTGCTGTTGGGCTGGCCCAGTTAAAGAAACTTTCCCATGTCGTGACGATGCAACGCAAAAATCGCGATTCAATGTGGGCGTCAATAAAAAATCTTCCCGGGATTATTCCGCGCGAAGTTCCGGCTGGGTCTCACGAAACTGCTGATGCACTGATTTTTAGTGTCGCCGATAATGCGACTGCTCTAAAATGTCGCGGCGCACTTTTGGCCGAAGGTCTTTCTACAAAAATTTTGCCAGAGGCAGTCACCTGGCACTTTGCAGGAACCTGGACGCATATGCCTGAACTCGTGGCACGACACGGAGGAGACCTGGGCAAAGCATTTGGTCCATCGCGGGCTCGACTTGAGCGAGCAGTATCGCTGCCGGTTGTTGTCAAAATGGATGAAACAGTTCCGGCAAGACTGCACACCGCACTATCAAAAGTTTTGAACTGAGCAGATTCATGTCGCACCCAATTATTTCTGTGATTATCGCTGCATACAACCAAGAGCGATACATCACTCGGTGCCTCCGGTCGTTGCTTGCACAAAGTTTTGCGCGCGACAAGTTTGAAATTGTTGTAGTCAACGACGGCAGTACAGACAACAGTGCAAGTGTGCTTCAAGAATTTGTCGACGAAATAGTTTTAATCACAAACAAAAGCAATCTCGGGCTGCCAGCATCACTCAACAAAGCCATTCGACGAGCCCGCACGCCGTTTGTAGTTCGAGTTGACGCCGATGACTATGTCAATGATGAGTTTCTTCATTTACTCCATGGGTTTTTACGAGACAATAAATACATGGATGCAATCGCCTGTGACTATTTGTTGGTTGACGAGCAAGAAGAGGTACTAGCTCGTAACGATTGTTTGGCAGAACCGATCGCCTGTGGAATCATGTTTCGCACCGAGCAATTGATTGACATTGGTCTTTACGACGAGTCTTTTCTGTTGCACGAAGAAACAGATCTTCGGTTGAGGTTCACTAAAAAATATAAAATTCATCGTCTTGAACTTCCGCTTTATCGTTATCGTCGCCACGCCAATAATTCGACGAACGATTCTGTTGCAATGGAGCATCATCGCCAGCGCATAGTTGAGAAGCATGGCGAGGAGTCGGCAAAATGACAACTTCAATTCAATTAGGAAGCCGACTTGTTGGCGAAAACGATGCACCATACATAATTGCCGAAATCGGAGTCAACCATGAGGGTTCGCTCGCAACAGCAAAACTGTTGATTGAGGCGGCAAAGCGTGGTGGTGCCGATGCAGCAAAGTTTCAAACCTACAAAGCCGGACTGATCGCCTCGAAGTTTTCACCGTCATATTGGGATACAAGCAAAGAACCAACGACTAGCCAGTACGAGTTGTTTACAAAGTATGACGCCTTTGGTGCCGCCGAATATAAAGAGCTTGCCGACCATTGCAAGAAATTTGAGATCGAATTTGTCTCGACGCCATTTGATATCGGTGCTGTTGAGATGCTTGACCCACTAGTAAAATATTTTAAAATTGCATCAGCCGATATCACGAATCCACCGTTGCTAAAGAAAGTTGCGGCAACTGGCAAACCAATAATTTTGTCGACTGGTGCATCAAATATTGGCGAGATTGATACTGCACTAGCAATTTTGCGTGCAGCGGGTGCCAAACAGATTTGCTTGATGCACTGCATTCTCAATTATCCAACTCGAGATGAGAATGCCCATCTTGGAATGCTGACTGATTTGCGCAATCGTTATCCAGATGTGTTACTTGGTTACTCAGACCACACACTGCCAAACCAAGAGATGACAAGTTTGATCGCAGCACATTTGCTTGGTGCGGTAGTTCTTGAAAAGCATTTCACGCTTGATAAAACCTTGCCTGGTAACGATCATTATCATGCAATGGATGAAAGCGATCTAGCACGTTTTCAAGTCAAAATTAAAAAAGTTCACGAGTTGCTCGGGCCGACACGAGACAAAGCGCCAATCGCCACGGAAGAGATTTCCAGACTCAATGCACGCAGAAGCATTGTCTTGACGCGCGACTTAAAGTCTGGTCACCAAATTGTCGACAGTGATCTAGTTGCGAAGCGTCCCGGCACTGGTGTTAGTCCTATTAACTGGGACGAAGTAATTGGACAGAAACTTATTCGTGATTTGCCAGAAGACCACATTCTCACTTGGGATGACCTCACCAAATCATGACCCAAGTTGTTGCCGTGGTGCAAGCGCGCATGGGTTCACAGCGATTTCCTGGCAAGATGCTCAAAATACTTGGGTCTCACACACTGATTGACTGGGTTTTAATTCGAGTTCTACGCGCAGTCAATATAGATGAAGTAATTCTTGCAACTTCGACTAATAGTCAAGATGACGAATTGGTAACGCATGCTGAAGACTTGGCAATCAAAGTTGTCAGAGGTAGCGAAAACGATGTGTTGTTGCGGTTTACCCAAGCCCTAGAGCAAACTGATGCACAATCAGTTGTGCGCATTTGCGCAGACAATCCATTTATTGCACCCGAAGAGATTGATCGCCTTGTTCAAAATTTTAGGAGTGGAGATTTTGATTACTCGTGTAATCATCAACAACGTCTCAATAATAAATATGCTGACGGTTTTGGAGCGGAAATTCTCTCGGTAGAACTCGTTCGAAAAATTGCAGCAATCGCCACAGAGTCATCGCATCGCGAACATGTGACAAGTTATTTGTGGGACAACCAATCTACTTTTCGGTTGAATGCCCTGGAGGCTCCCTCTGAACTGGCATTTCCTGATGTGCGTCTTGACATTGACACAGCAGAGGATCTTTCTCGACTAGATAGATTCGTCAAGCAATTTAAAATAACCACTGATTCTCCTGCTATTGAAGTCCTCAAGTCATATCGCGAATATATTAGGTAATTTTTGTCAATTCGGTCAGTAGTCTGCTGTGATGTCAAATACCAAACCAGAAGTAACGATTCCACAAACTCCAGCGCCGAGCGGTTTAGTAACCGAAGATATTACGGTTGGCAGCGGCGTCGAAGCCATAAACGGCAAGACCGTTTCGGTGCATTACGTCGGTGTGGCGTGGAGCACAGGAAAACAATTTGATGCATCATGGGATCGCAATGAGCCGTTTGATTTTGGTTTGGGTAACGGTCAAGTAATTTCTGGCTGGGATAAAGGTGTTGCTGGCATGAAAGTCGGCGGTCGACGAAAACTTACTATCCCACCAGATATGGGTTATGGCAGTCAAGGCGCAGGTGGAGTTATTAAGGGTGGAGAAACTTTAGTCTTCGTCGTTGATTTACTAAACGTATTTTAGTTAGCCGAAACTTGTTTTTTGCGGTAGTGGTTTCGACAAAGTAATTCGTAACGCACGACATCTCCAAACAACGGTGCGATGGTATTTTTATCAGTATCGCCGACCATTACGGTTTCACCTTCTAATACAACTTTGTCGTTAACCAAACGCGCGTTATTTGTTGCACGAGCACCACACCAACAACGAGCTTCGACTTGCATCTCAATGCGTTGATCGGCAATTTCAAGCAACCGCCTTGTGCCATCAAATAACAAACCTTTAAAATCGGTTATCAAGCCGAATGCATAAACATCAACATGCAGTTCGTCGACAATTAATGCAAGTTGGTCGCACTGCTCAACTGTGCAAAATTGTGCTTCATCGCAGACAATAAATTGCAACGGCATACGCGACACAGCGAACTCAAAAAGATTGAGCTCAGGCGCCATTTCAATTGCTGGCGTTGAAACACCAAGGCGACTTGTAACTTGACCACCATCTCGATCAAGTTTTGTCAGCAACAGTCCTGCTAGGCCACGACTAGTTAAATTATGATTTATTTGTAGCGCAAGCGTGCTTTTGCCCGAACCCATTGTCCCGTAGTTAAACCGCAGCGTTGCCATCTCAGGTCAAAATAATACTCCGTTGTTGCTGATACTAAAAAAGCGAATTGACGAACTGGTGAATTAACGTGATTATTAATGACTTCTGAGGAACTCGCAAAATATATTGATCACACACAACTCGCGCCCGAAGCGACCTCGTTAGATATTGCCAAACTTTGTGACGAAGCTCGCAAGTTCAATGTTGCTGCAGTTTGTTTTTCGCCATCATTTTTGCCGTTACCAGCAGGATTTATAACTTCAGCCGTTGAGACTGCGTGCGTAATCGGGTTTCCTTCCGGGGCACATGCCGGTGCAGTGAAAGCATTTGAGGCGAGACATGCCACACAAAATGGCGCCACAGAAATTGACATGGTCATAAATTTAGGTTTTGTATTTTCGGCTAGTTGGCTAGAACTTGGCGATGAGATTGCTCAAGTTCGCGCTGCGATACCGACAACAACTTGTCTCAAGGTAATTATTGAATCGGCTGTGCTAACTGATGCGCAGATTGTTGCGACATGCCGAGTGGCTGTTGCTAACGGTGCAAATTTTGTTAAGACATCAACTGGGTTTCATAAATCTGGCGGAGCAACCGTTAAAGCAGTTAAATTAATGCGCGCAACCGTCGGCGACTCGATTGGTGTTAAAGCAAGCGGCGGAATTCGTACACGCGAAACGGCGCTACAAATGATTGAAGCTGGTGCGACTCGTCTCGGAACTTCGGCAACTCAAGCGATATTAACTAAATAATTTTTAGTTTGAAAAACCGTACATTGGCAATGATGGGCGTTGCAGCCAATTATCGCTCGGATAATTTGCCGTTCCGTCAATTGCATGAAGTGTGTAGGCATGTCGCGGTTTGTCACTTGTGTTTGGCCCCGAGCGATGTGGCAAAGTTCCGTTAAGTAAAATTAGAGTGCCCCGCGCTGCTTCTAGGGGCACAAGACCTTCAGTCGGGTACGGAGTCGAATCAAAAACTTCGTTGTATGTCGACTTGCGGTCCGCGGTCAGACGATTGCGATGTTTAACCGGCAGACGGTGCCCGCCAGGTAACGCCCACATGCAACCGTTTTCAAGTGTCGCGTCATCAATCGCAAACCAAAACCCGATTACTGATTGTGGGTCAGTCCACAGATACGTGTGGTCAACATGGCTAGTGACTTCGCCACCGATCCGTGGTTGTTTGAATATATACATCGACTGCAATAATTTTTCTTGCTTCATGCCGATTGATTGTGCAACTGCAGCAAGGTGACTTGAATGACTGAACTCTTTGAATACCGGGTCAAGATCATGCATCGCGTGACCAAGTTTGTTGAGACATAAGTGCGCATCTTGGCGAAGTTTGCCGTGTTCATCGAATGCACCTTTTTCAAAGAAGCATCGAATCTTGTCGCCACTCGTCAAAAAATAATCATCTGATGCGTGCACTGCCGTGCCGTCAGCAGTGAACACGGTTGCTTGTTCTGGTGATGGACAGTATTTTTCTGCAAGAACCATGGCTTGCTCGCGAAGATTTAAGCAAGCTTGTTCATCAACAAAGTTTGGCAGAACCAAATAACCATTTTGATCAAAGAATTCTGTTTGTTTCGCCGTTAGGACTTCTTGAGTCTTCACGTTGTTGAACCACCTGGGTTTACAAATACAGACTCTTCAGGAAACGCAACCGGCAACATTTCGCTGAGCTTGCGTGGCACTCCGTTGACTTCAAGCAACATGTTGGCACCACCGTGCTCCCACAACAACTGTCGACATCTTCCACATGGTGTGACTGGTTCGCCGTTGCCGACTGTGCACACAGCGACGAGTCTGCCACCACCTGATTTGATCAATTCACTGACCAAGCCACATTCGGCACACAAAGTTAAACCATACGATGCATTTTCAACATTGCAACCAGTGATTATTCTTCCGTCGTCAACAAGTGCAGCCGCACCAACATGAAATTTTGAGTATGGCACATAAGCATTTTTTGCAACAGCCAATGCGGTGGTTCGTAAAAGTTTCCAGTCAATTTGAGTTTCCATGTCTAAACCACAGTAGTGCGAATTAATCGTTTAGTTATTGCTGACACTCGCTAGCACTTGTTTGCCGAGTGCTTTGACCGCACTGACTGCTGCCTTGTGATTAATTGTCAAACATTTGCGGTCTCGCACAACTGTCTTGCCGTCAACTACAACGTGGAGCACATCGGCACGAGTAACTGATGTCGCAATAGTCGTATGTGGATTGAAGTTGGGTGTCAGCGAAGGCGAATCTGCATCAAGCACAATCAAGTCTGCTCGCTTACCGACTTCAAGAGAGCCGATCAAATGATCTAGTTGCAACGCCCGTGCACCATTAATTGTTGCCATCCGCACAATGTCGAGCGCTGGCAATACAGCAGCATTTTTAGCAATAGTTTTTTGCATATAACCAGCCAGACGAATTGCAACCCACAGGTCAAGGTCGTTGCCCGACGCAGGTCCATCGGTGCCGAGTGCAATGTTTATACCGGCGCGTTGCAAATCTAAAATTCGAGCAACGCCGCTTGCGAGTTTGTAATTTGATGCAGGGCAGTGCACGACTGTCGCTGAGTTGCTGGCGATCAGCGCAATGTCCTCATCGTTGAGGTGTACTCCGTGCGCCAAAACACTTCGATGCAATAAATTTGTATCCGCAAGAACTTGAATTGGTGTTCGACCACCATGACGCTTCGCAACCAGTTGCATTTCGCCAACAGTTTCAGCCGCGTGCACATGAATGCGTGCCTCATATTTTGCCGCCAAAGTGGCGAGTGTGCGTAACTGATCTTCGCCGAGCAAATATGTGCTGTGCGGAGCAACCCAACCTGTTGAGCCGAGTGAATCACGGGGAGCTTCAAGCCATTTTGTCGCCCATGCAAGCCGATCGTTAAATTTAAGTGGTTCTGGACCATCAGATTCTAAAAAGTTTGGACCAGTTTGAATTCGCATGCCACTTGATTTAGCAACTTCTAGTGCCGCGTCTGGCAAATAATACATGTCGAGCGAAGTCGTAATGCCACCGAGTAGCGATTCAAGTGCTGCAAGTTCTGTGCCTGCATGAACTGCCTGATGGTTGAGAACTTTAATTTCGGCAGGCATTAGACGAGCAAGAAAATCTTCGAGACTCATGTCGTCGCCAAGCCCACGGAAAAGCGTCATGCCGAGGTGAGCATGAGTGTTAATTAAACCTGGCATCACGATCGCCCCGCGAGCATCAATAACTTCGGTGGCTGTATGACTTATCTTTCCGCTCGCAATTTCTCGAATTGCACCGTCTGCGCCAACAACTAATGAACCATCATCAATAACTGAGCCTTGTTTATTGACAGTGACTATTTGGGCGTTGATGATCGCAAGTCGGTCTTGGTTTGTCGTTTTGTTACTCATAATTTTTGGCTTTCAATGTCGATTTGTTTAAGAATGTTTGCTAGCAAACTGCCAACTCGAGTCGCTGATGCTTTGCCTATTGCCAGTACTTCATCACCAGATAATTTTTCGCCAGAGATTCCGGCTGCAAGATTTGTTGCAAGTGACAGAGCAAGAACTTCCATACCCATATGTCGTGCGGCGATTGTTTCCATCACGGTTGACATTCCGACAAGATCGGCGCCCCAAACTCGAGCCGCGCGAATTTCTGCGGGTGTTTCAAAATGCGGACCGTGGAATCCCATATAGATGCCTTCATGCAAAGTTGAATCAACTTGTTGCGCAATTTTTCGTAATCGCAAACTATATGCATCAGTCAGATCGACAAATCGTCCATGCAAAGGTGCGGGCGCGTCGGCGCCCGTCAATGGTGAGAAACCTGTCAGATTGATGTGGTCTGAAATTAGAGCAGTTGCGCCAACGCCCCAGTCAGTACGCAAACACCCCGCCGCATTAGTTAAGACAACTGTTTTGCATCCAGCAAATGCGGCAGTGCGCACAGCGTGCACTACCGAATTAACACCGTGGCCTTCGTACAGATGTGTTCGACCAGTGAGCAATAACACTTTGGATTTACCGACCAAAACACTTTTCAAAGATCCGCCATGGCCAATGGCCGAAGGCTTGGTAAAACCAGGAATTTCTGTAACAGAGATTTCATTCGTTGCTTCAAGTACAGATGCTGCGTGTGCCCAACCAGAACCTAAAACGGCAAGAATGTCGTGTTTCGCACCAAACTCATCAACAACAAAATCTGCGGCAACTTTGGCTAATTCGTAAGGATTAGTTTCAGTCGCAGAATTCATGGCTAAAGGCTATGCCGATCTTTCAACTTTGAGTTATTTTAGAGAGCCTTCAAGTTCGTACAACACAATGGTGCTTGATTTTGCTACCCACAAACCAGCGCCAGCCTGCTTGAAATATTTTGCAAGTTCGTTACGGTACCAAATACCGGTTCGCGAATAAATCTCAAAATCAGTTACATCCCGATCTACATTATTTCGTAAGTCGTTTTTTGTTGGTACTTCAAAAAATAAAATATGCTTCGTTGCTTTCGCCAAATTCTTAATCGCAGACCGAGCAGCCCGATCGTCGAGGTACTGCAACACACTTTGACAAATAACGAGATCAAATTTTCGCGTCGACGTCCATGAACTGATATCGCGAAGTTCATGGCCGTATATATTGCAGGCGTGTTCGCTGACATCAACCGACACAACTTTCGTGCGTTCGTAATTCTTGCGATACCAATCACTCCAATATCCGACGCCAGCGCCTACATCTAAGACTGAGCGCACTTGAATATCCCACCAACTACAAAACTGATGCACGCCAGACGCGAGAGTTTCAATCTTGCGACGCGAATGCATGGGCGTCGTTGAATAAAAGCGTTTGAAAAAACTGGCATCGAATTGTGTTCTAGGCACCTGTGTTGTGTATCAGGTTTATGAGTAGCCTTGCCACACGAGAAAAAACCAAAGTAGAAATGAGACAAAATGTCGGTGTATGACACGAAAATCGCTGGTCTAAATGGCGAGAATGATCTTCTGAATTCAATTAAAGGCGCAGTAACGCTCGTGGTCAACGTCGCCTCCAAGTGCGGTTTGACTCCGCAATATACGGCTCTTGAGGCGTTGCAAAAAGAATTTTCGGCAAAGGGTTTCAACGTGTTGGGTGTGCCGTGCAACCAGTTTGGCGCTCAAGAACCAGGCTCGGCTAGTGAGATTGAGACGTTTTGTTCGACACAATATGGCGTTACTTTTCCGATGTCCGAAAAAGTAGAAGTTAATGGCGCAGGCCGTCATGCTTTGTACCAAGCGCTTACGCAAGTCGCAGACGACGAAGGACACTCGGGCGACATTCGCTGGAACTTCGAAAAGTTTTTGGTGAGTCGAGATGGCGCAGTTGTTTCTAGGTTTAAGCCGCAAACAACACCCGACTCAGCAGAAGTTGTGGCAGCAATCAGAGATCAGCTCGCCAAATAAGTATGGCAAAAGTTACTGTCGCTGCGTTGCAGATGTCGATGTCTACTGAAGTTGCTGCAAATATTGCAACAGCCGAACGACTTGTGCGAAGTGCAGCAAAACAAGGTGCACAAATTATTTTGATCCCAGAACTATTTGAGGGTCATTATTTTTGCAAAGATCAAACAACGCAAGACCTGAATCGTGCGATTGAATTGTCTTCGCACCCGACGGTGGCACACTTTACCAAAGTTGCAAAAGAACTTAGTGTCGTTTTGCCGATCAGCGTTTATGAGCGGGCTAACAACTCGTTATTTAATTCGGTAGCGATAGTTGATGCAGATGGCAAAGTGCTTGGCACATATCGCAAGAGTCATATTCCAGATGGGCCGGGATATAACGAGAAGTTTTATTTCAGTCCTGGTGACACGGGTTTCAAAGTTTGGCAAACCAAATATGCGAAAATTGGTGTTGGCATTTGTTGGGACCAGTGGTTTCCAGAAGCTGCGCGGGTGATGGCGTTGCGTGGTGCAGATATTTTGCTATATCCGACTGCGATTGGCAGTGAGCCATCAAATCCTGAACTTGATTCTTCTGGTCATTGGCAACGCGCGATGCAAGGTCACGCAGCCAGCAATTTAACGCCAGTTATGGCCGCTAATCGCACAGGGCGAGAAGTTGGTCGTGCAACAGAGATTACTTTTTACGGATGTTCGTTTATCTGTGACGCCACTGGTGCAAAAGTTGCTGAAGCAAATCAAACTGAAGAAACCGTATTGCTCGCGACTTTTGATCTTGAAGCACAGAAACTTGCTCGAACTTTTTGGGGATTATTTCGCGACCGGCGACCAGAGTTGTACCAGCCGTTAATGACTTTAGACGGCTTTGACGCGTGAGCATGCCTGCCGAGTTTGCTCGGCATCAAAGAACTGTTATTTGTTGGCCTGCGCGGTCAGAATTATACGGCACGCGTCTTGCTGAAGCGCAAACTGCTCATGCCGCTTTAGCAAACACGATTTCTGGTTACGAACCAGTGACGATGATTGCCAACTCGGTAGATATAGAAACTGCACGCATTGCATGTGCTGAAAATGTAGATGTTGTAGCGCTTGAAATTGATGATGCCTGGTTTCGAGACTCCGGGCCAAATTATGTAATTAAAAATGGCGAACTGATTGCAACGTGTTGGCAATTCAACGGCTGGGGTGAAAAATTTGTGCCTTTCGATAAAGACGCCACGATTGCATCGCGTTGGGCCGCCCACGCAGGTCATAAATCTCGAAAGATTGAAATGGTGCTTGAAGGTGGTTCGCTCAATGTTGACGGCGCCGGAACGCTAATCACAACCGAACAGTGTTTACTCAACCCGAATCGCAATCCGAAACTTTCGCGCGAGCAGATCGCTGAACAACTTTGTCGAGAACTTGGCCAGCAACAAGTCGTGTGGTTGCCATTTGGGTTGGCGCTTGATGACGACACCGACGGTCATGTCGATAATGTTGCGTCTTTCACCGGGCCAAAAACTGTGATCATGCAAGGATGTGACGACAAAAACGAAGAAGATTTCGTACGCTGTGCGGCCAATATTGCAGTAGCGAAAGAGGCAGGTTTAACCGTGCGCGAGATTCCAGTGTTGCCATTTGTCGTTACAGATGGTGTGCGTGCAACTGTGCCATATTTAAATTTTTATATCTGCAACGATGCAGTGATTGTGCCCGTATGTGGGCACGATGCCGATAATGAAATGCTTGCGCTACTAGGCGAATATATTCCTGATCGAGATATTGTCGGGTTAGAAATTGGCGCAATTCTTGCGCATGGCGGTGGCGGCATTCATTGCATCACCCAACAAGTGCCAGCGATTTAATCAATCAACTAGTTAATTAGCTAGTCAATTAATGCATCGCTGCGCACTCGGCGTTGTTCTGCTTCTTCGTGAGCAGGAAGTACTCGGCCAAATAGTTGCCGGGTTCGTTCGACGCGACCGATAACCCCTGGTTCGGCGGTGTAGGCAAAGATCGCAGCATGACGAGGTTTGGATGATGTAGGCACTCTGGTTACACGATGCAAAGAATGTCGACCACGAAAAATTTGTAAATCGCCAGCGTGAAGTTCAAGAGTTTTTACTTCTGAACGGTCGTCCTCAAGAACTTTTTGAATTCGCTCAAACGATTCGTCATCGGGGGTGCGAATCATTGGAACATATTCAAACAGTCCACCTTCGTCGGCTTCGTCGATCATTGCAGTCACTGCAAATTCGTTTGTGTCAAAATGCCAGGCAAATTGTTGACCAGGGTCAAGAATATTTGCTGTGAGACCTGCCAGTGGGTCTGCATAACAATAAACCGACTGAGTCTCAAGACAATCTCTGATAAATGCTGTGAGTGCTTCGCTGCGAAACAACACATCTATTGCCAGCGAAGAATTCCACGAGTCTCCAGGAATAAAACCACTTGAGCGTTCGGTGAACGTGTTTACTGGGTGGTGATTGGGGTATGCAGGGTTGTTTGTTGAATGAAAATATGGATTCATACTCGAGGTCGAAAAGTGCGTCGTCTGTTTGCGCGCAATGATTTCTTGGCTAATAATCTTCACGGCAGTCGGACGAAGCAGATTTTTGATTACTGCACAACCGTCGTGTTGCAGTTGTTCGCGCGCATGAGATAACGCAACTTTGTATTTGGGGCTCGCAGTCTGATCAAGCGGATAGACGTTGAAATCAACAAGATCATCAACGCGATATGAACGTGTCATTTAGTGGCGCCGTTCATGGCTACCATCTTGATTCCCATCATGATTCCCAGGGTGGTGTCCAGTCACCTTCAAGTCGCATTGAAATTTTTGCATCGTCTTCAATTCGTTTGGCTACATGCAACTCGGCTGCGTTAGCCCCGTAACGTTCGCTGGCAATCGTAAATGCATGCACTGCAGCTGCAGTCATTGGCAGATCTGCGTTGACTTGTTTGCCAAGTTCGCTAATTAGTCCTAGATCTTTTAGGCAGAGTTCAAGCGAGAAAGACGGGTCGTAGTGACCTGCAAAAATTGATGGCGCATCGTGCCGCACTACAAAACTGTCGCCAACACTTTCTTTGATTGCACCCCAAAGCGTGCCGAGTTCGACTCCGTTAGCGATGCCAGTTGCAAAACCTTCGCCTATTGCGGCGGCAGCGATGAACCAAAGTTGATTTGTCACAAGTTTTACAACGTTGCCCGTGCCGAGCGGGCCACAATAAATAACAAGTCCAAGGTTTTCTAGTATCGGCTTGACGCGGTCGAGACTTTGCTTGTCGCCACCAACAAATAATGTCAACTTTCCATTTCGCGCGCCGTCAACTGCACCAGTTACGGGCGAATCCAAAACCGAAACGCCTGTTGGTGCTTTGCTCGCTAACTCGATAATTAGTTCTTTTCGATTTGTCGTCAGGTCAACCCAGATCGCACCCTGTTTGAGATTCTCCAATGCATCGTTATCAACCATGACTTTTTCGACATGTTCTGGTCGAGGCAGAGAAGTGAACAACACATCAACTTGAGACGCACACTCGGCGACCGATTTTGTTGAAGTGGCGCCGTGATCAACGGCAAATGTTACGGCGCCAGAGTTAATGTCAAAAACTCTTACATTCAGCCCCGCAGCAAGCAAACGCTTACACATCGGTAAGCCCATATTTCCGAGGCCAATGAAACCGATATTCATGATCTCAGATTAGTTGCTAGACGGGGGCGTCCATTGTGCGCAGGGGCAGAACTTGTGCTGGCAAATTTGCCCACATATCGCTAAGTAGACCATCTCGCAAAGAACGCACTGCATCGTCGTTCCAACGATTTATATGTTGCAATGGATCGTTGGCTAAGTCGTAAAGTTCACCCTCGCCAACCTTATTAATCGTGCCGTCAAGCGCAGCAGTGCATACCCAATTGTCACGACAAATTGTTCGAAGGTGAACTAGTTTTCCGAACAATACGCTGTCCCATTCTGTGAGCACGCGTTCGTGTCCGAGTTTTTCAGCGTCGGCGTTATCGACTGGCAACCGAGGTGCTTCTGTGTATGAAGGTTTTTCAAGTCCGGCGATATGTGCAAATGTTGCAGCCAGTGAAACTAATCCAACTGGAGCGCTAACTCGCGCAGGCGTGATATTCAAACTCGGCGCTGGTCGCCAAATTAAAGGCAGACGCATCAACGAATCAACATGATACGGACCCTTGAATAGCAAACCAAAGTCACCTTGAAACTCGCCGTGGTCAGTTGTGTAGACAACATCAAGATCATTAGCCCAACCGCGTGCGGTGATTGCACCGAGCACGTCGCCGATCGCTTCGTCAATCAATTCGTTTTCAACATGAGTGAACGCATTGACTTCGCGAACTTGGTCTGCGGTCAATGTCGCGGGAACCCAATGCGCTGGCGCTTCATAATTAGAAACAAAAGTACCGTCATACCAACCACGCCAATGACGCAATTTGTCATCGAGAATTTTTTCGCGTTTTGATTTATCTGCAACGTAGCCATCTGGCAGATCAAGATCGCGCCACGGCACGCGGTGCAACTCTGATGCCGGTGGATCCCATGGATGATGCGGATCTGGAAAACTCATCCAACAAAACCAATCTTTGTCGGCAGGCAACGAGTTCAACCAACTGATTGTTTGTTGTGCCACCCAATGCGTGTGATACCACTCAGTTGGAATTGGATTTATTTTTAGTTGCGGCGCATTCGTATCGCCGCCACCTTGCGCGTTTACTTGCAATTCATTGTCAAGCACTCTATAAAAACCAGCAACCGCCTCAGGGTGATTGTCGCGAACCCACTGTGAGTAATGCAATTGACCAACCGCTCCATGCGTTGATAACTCCATGTGATCAAAACCACGATGTGGATCAGCAGGGTTGTCAGTTGTTTGACGCTCATTACCCAACCGGTTTTCTGTAAATCTTAAAAATGGATCAAGTAGCGGTTCGAAATGTGCTTTGCCGATCAGCGCAGTTGCGTAACCTACGTTGCGCAGATCGCTGGCGATACTCGGTGCGTCTTCGGGCAGCGGTACTCCATTCATCCATACGCCGTGCGTGCTGACATGTTGGCCAGTGATCATTGTGCTTCGTGATGGCATGCACACAACATTTTGTGGATGCGCGCGATCAAATGTGATGCCAGCTTTGCTTAACGCATCAATATTTGGAGTGCGAGCAATTGCGCCACCGTTGCAACCAAGCGCGTCGTAGCGTTGCTGGTCGGTAGTAATGAAAAGAATCTTGCGACCCATAATTATTTGCCGTCAAACATTTCTTTGACTTTCGCTAAGCCAACTCCTGCGGCACCACCGATTGGAAGCGCAAGCACTTCTGGATCCATATCTGTTGAATACATCACCAGGCAACGATTTGGTCCGTCAGGAATCACGTCAACCGTGCCGAGATGAAACTTGATCAGCGGGTTATTGACAATTTTATATTGAAACCTGCGTAAGTCATGGTCGAGCGTGACGATGTCTTCTTCAAAAATAATGCCAGCAGCGAGAGTAATCCACCGCTTTGAGCCTTCGACCCGGCATTCGGTAATTGGAAACCATTCGTGTAGGCGTTCTGGTGCGCCGACAAATGCCCAAACAGTGTCAGCATTGCATTCAACAAATGCATGTCTTCGAACTGTGCCCATGATGGTTATACCTTAACTAGGGCACAGGTGCGGCTGCTATTCGGTGCACTGATCATCGCGTTAATTAATGCGCCAATCAATTGGTTTGAAGTTTGCTATCGCTAGCGCATTATTGATTTTTGTAAACGGCCGAGAACCAATGAATCCGTTGTGTGCCGACAGCGGAGACGGGTGTGCACTCTCGACAATGTGGTGCTTGTCAGTATTGATCAGTAGTTTTTTCTTTCGGGCCATCGCGCCCCAGAATACGAAGACTACTGGGTGTGATTTGTTGTTAATGATGCGAATGACTTCATCGGTGAACGTTTCCCAACCCAAACCTTGATGTGAACCAGCCTCACCAGCCCGAACTGTAAGCGTTGTGTTCAACATCAGAACACCTTGTTGCGCCCAATGTTCGAGGTTGCCATGATTAGCGATCTTCGTGTTCGGCGTGAAATCTAAATCAGATTGCAGTTCTTTAAAAATATTCTTTAGTGATGGTGGTATTGCAACGTCACTCTGCACCGAAAAGCACAAACCATTTGCCTGATTAGCACCGTGATACGGATCTTGACCAAGAATTACTACTCGCGTGTCTGCGTAGTTTGTTAACTCAAATGCTCTGAACACATTCTCGTGGCTTGGGAAAACAGTAAATTGATTTCTGTCGGCTTTAACAAATTTCTGTAATTGTTTGAAATACGATTTTTCAAACTCTGGCTGAAGTAGCAATTTCCAATCAGTTTGCATCGCTAAATTTTTAGAAGCGTGAGCGTACTGCCCATAGGTCTGGGAATACTGGTTTGAATAATGTTGAGGCAAGATATGCAGCGCCGCTTGATCCACCAGTTCCATGCTTTAAGCCAATCGTTCGCTCAACCATTTTGACATGGCGGTAGCGCCACTCTTGTAAGCCTTCGTCAATGTCTAGTAAGCGTTCAAGCAACATTGCTACTTGAGGGTCTTGGCGGTAGGCGTTTGCAAGTGACTCCTGCACCGCATCATTTGCGACGTAACTCTCAGCCAAATTTCGTTTTGTTATTTCGTCGGGTATTTTGTGACCATGCTGGACGAGGTAGATAATTACTGAGTCCCAAAGCGATGGGCGATTCATTGCGTCAACAACTCGCATGCGTGCTTGGCTATTCGGCTCGAGGTGGTCTGCCATTGTTGCGTCTCGTCTCCCGAGCACTGCTTCAAGTTCACGAAACTGCACTGATTGAAAACCACTTGCGGCTTCAAGGCGATCGCGAAACGAATTAAATTGCAGCGGCGTCATTGTTTCTAAAATGTCAACTTGACTAACTAGAACTTTAAAAATTGTGCGCACACGACTAAGCACAGATAATGAAGCGTGTGTATCGCCGGTTGTTAAGAGTGATTGAGCACGAGCGAGTTCGTGCAACACGCATTTAAACCACAACTCATATGTCTGATGCACGATGATAAATAGCATTTCGTCATGTTCTGGACCATCGGATCGAGGTTTTTGCAACTCAAGCAATTGGTCAACACTTAAATACGACGAATATGTAACAGCAGAACTAAATAGTTCAGAGTTTTCTGCCGAATTCATATACGGTGAGCGTATGCCAAATGACATGACTTCGCGAAGCACTGCTCAGGCGCTTGATACTAAAGACCCACTAGCCAAGTACCGAGACGAATTTATGATTGTTGATCCGTCTTTGTGTTATCTCGATGGCAACTCACTTGGGCGAATGCCAACTGAAACCGTAAATGTCGTAGATAATTATTTGCGTACAGAGTGGGCAACGAAACTTGTTTCGGGATGGTCTGAGTGGATTGACGAAGCTCAGTTGGTAGGCGATTTAATCGGTCGGGCCTCTTTAGGTGCCGCTGCTGGCCAGATGTTATGTGTCGACACAACGAGTGTGAATTTTTATCAACTCTGCTGCGCCGCAGTTGACGCCAGATCTGATCGCAAAACTGTAATCACTGATTCGGCAAACTTTCCGACCGATCGTTACGTCCTTGAGGGCATCTGTAAACAACGCGGATTAAAACTTGTCGTGATCGACGACGACAGCGGCGAAGAATATATTTCGCCAGAGATGCTCTCGGCTGTTTTAAACGATGACGTTGCGCTTGTTTCGCTTTCAGTTATTCAGTATCGCTCTGGAGTTTTGCATGATGTCGCAAAGTTAACTCAACTTGCTCGTGATGCTGGTGCGCTTTTCGTTTGGGATGCGAGTCACGCCGTCGGAGTTGTACCAATGCAATACGACCGCGACAAAGTTGATCTTGCTGTCGGCTGCACGTATAAATACGGCAACTCTGGGCCAGGCTCACCTGCGTGGCTTTATGTGAGTCATCGTCTGCAAAGCGAATTGAATGTGCCGATTCAAGGTTGGTTTGCGCAGAACGATCAGTTTGCAATGGCACAGGGTTTTGATCGCACTTCTGGAATGCGCGGATTTCAAGTCGCAAGCCCGAGCATTATCGGAATGCGCTGCGTAACTACTGCATTTTCGATGATTGAGCGTGCGGGGTTGCCGATGATTGCGCAAAAAGCTGCGCAAGGCACCGAGTTGATGCTGGCATTGCACGATGCTTGGCTCGCACCACTTGGGTTCTCGGTTGTCACACCGCGCAACTCAAACAGGCGCGGTGGTCATATTTCTGTGCGCCACCAAGATGCACAGAAAATTTCTGAAGCGATGCGAATTTTTGGAAACGTAATCGGCGATTTTCGCCAGCCAGATTGCGTCAGGTTGGCAATTTCTCCACTACCAACAAGTTATGTCGAAGTTTTTGATGGCTTTGAGCGAATCCGAGAATTAGTTGCAACGAAAAAATATCTTGAGGTGGGCGAGGCGACGACTCGAGTTACATGATGTCAAAAGTTATTCGGTTGTTTAATTAGCCACCGAATCGGCGATAAACACGCTCAACAGGCCCATGCCCGAAACGATTGTGCCACCAGTTAGACCAAATGATCGCCGAAATATAAACAGCAAGACTCATCGTCATCGCTGTGTCTAGACCTGTTGGTGTCACCAGTTGCCACCAGTTCACAACTGCATTATAAATAAAAATATGGGCCAGATATATCGTCAATGTCATCTGGCCAGTGATGCGCGCAGTCTGGATGATGGTTGAATCTTTGTAGCGTTCGCATAGAAAATCGACAACAAAAAATACGGCGACAACAACGCCAATCGTAGAAATTACATAAAGTAAACCACGATCAAAAGGCCTGGTTGAAACCAAATGCCTCAAACTTTTATCACGATTGCTTTGAGAGTTGGTGGCCGAGTTAACTATTGAATTCAGTGAATATGAAATTGCAATAGCAGCAATGCTGATTGCGACAAGTTTGAGACGAATGACTTTTATTCTTAAATAAATACGACCAAGTAAAATACCTGTAATAAAAAACGCTAACCATGGGAACAGCGGATGCGTGTAGTCAATAAATATTCTTATCAGAAAGTTTCGAGGCGTATTCGGTTCAGCGGGTGAAAGCCAACCAGTGAAATTTCCTTCGAGTGATTGCTCAAATCGCCACCATTCAATAACTGCAGCGACAATCATCGCGATTAATCCAAGTAAAATTAATTTAGCTTTTGACCAGATCGCAATCACACTGGCAACCAAAAAAAATGCACCGTAGTACGGCAAAATTGTTCCTGGCCAAACCCAGTTGATGCCGTACCCGAGTGCCAAAAGAAATAATCCCCGTCGTGCCAGCCGCCAACGGATTTCAGTGACTAGCTGTTTTGAATTTGTCGCACCGATCATCAGCGACACGCCCATTCCGGCAATCAGTACAAACCCAACTGGAAACGGATTCGCCAGCACACCGTTAAATGGATGCCACCACCGTTCAAAAATTGATTGCCTGGAGGTGCTCAGTGCACCAGAAAAATTCAGATATCCGTGATAGTTGAGAACGATGATTCCGAACAATGCAATTGTTCGCGTCACATCCAAGCTGACTATTCGAACATCGTTTTCACGAGTACTCGAGTCAGGCGACATTTTTAGATCCAAGAAATAATGTCTGGGTAGATACGCGTCAATGGTTGTTGTACTTCGACGCTGTCAGTAATTTTTAGAGACTGACTATTTTCTGGAATGAATACCATTGATGTGTGCATATGTGATAGTTCAACAAGTGCAAGGCGCTGTTGATTGAAATGAAACGGGCTTAGTTCTGCGCCAACTAGATGAACGCCGTGACTTGTACCAACACCGATCATTGCGATTGTCGAGTCGCTAGTGATTTCGACATTGCGATAGCCCGCAGTTTCGCCTTTCTTAACAGAACGAATATCCAGTACATCGGCAGTGAGTTTGATCATTGACTTATCGCCGAGCCAAAGTAATGTGCCAGAGCGAACACGAATTTTATTTTTAGAGAACTCTTTGCGTAATTCGTTTGCATTGACAGCGTTGGTGTGACTGATAAACCATGGCAGATCAGAAGATAATTCCGACATCCAATGCTTTATTTCGCGTAGATGATCTTCTGGTTGGCCATCGAGTGGCGGATGAATTGACCAACCAACCTGAGTCAGCCCCGCATTTTTAATCGCCGCTAAAAGGTTTGTCAGTTCATCTTTGTTGGCACCGTAACGGTTCATGCTTGAGCGAAGTTTTACGACTACCGAACCACGCCAAGAATTATTTTTTAAGTTTTCAATGTGGTGTAGCGAGCCAACTGTTAACACCGCAGTTGAAGGTAATGACTTTGGTATCTCAGTTCCGGCTGGGGTAAGCACGATCGCAGTGCAGTTGGCAGGCACATCGTGTGCTTCAAAAACCGTGCCAACTGCAATTTCATTGGCGATTGAAGCGGCGTGTGACATGAGTGTTTGGCGTCCAAACCCATATCCGTTACCTTTTACAACTGGGACGACATTTACAAGGCTCTTTGCAACCTCACGAAAATGAAGATTCCATGAACTTGAGTCAACGCTTAATCGCAGAGTCACTGCGATTAACTTTACAGCCGCTGACTAACCGATTTACTTTCGGCGCTTAAGCCAGTGTGAGGTGGCGCGAAATCCCTCAATTATTATTGTCACACCGAAGGCGCCGGCGAATGCAATCAAAAAAGCTTTGGTGTGGTTGTCGGCAAAAGATTTACCTCCGACAAAACCAAGTAGCGACGCATACAACGACCAAACACTTGCCGCAACAACAGCCCAGCCGATAAACCATTTGCGTGGCTGAACAGTTACCCCGCATGAAAGTGTCAGTAGTGTTCGCCCACCAGGAATAAATCTTGCTGTGATTAACAACATGCCACCGCGCTCATGAATTTGTTCAACAATGTTTGCCATCTGTCGTTTACCTTTTTCGGTGCGAGTTCGCCTTTTGATAACCCAGTCACTTGCTTCGCGACCAATCAGGTAACTCAGGTTGTCTCCGACAAAAGCGCCACCCGCGGCGCAAAGAATTACAATCACAATTGAAAGCGAGCCAGAACCAGCGCTCACGCCACCAATTATCACCAGAGTTTCACTTGGAACAATCGGTAACACTGAGTCAAATACGGCGACGGAAAAAATAATCAAATAGAACCATGGCGATGACGACGATTCTTTTAACCAGTCAAAAAAAGTATTTATAAATGGAAGCACTTACTAAAACACTAGCCAAAACACTAGCGAGAAACTATAAGTTCGTAAGTCTGGTTTGACTAAATGTCTGGCTCTTCGTGCGATTTAAGTCGTCGTAAGTTTGGCAAATGTTTAGCAATAATAAATGCAACTAGCGCCAATGTTGTGGCGATCTCCCAGTTCTCCGCACCTTCTAAATAAATTCCGAATGGAAGTGCGATTGAGATTGCCAACGAGGCAATTGATGCTTTTCGAGTGGCCTTGGTCAAAACAAACCACGAACTAAATAAAATCAAACTTGTCAACGGAAACAAAACAAACATTCCACCACCACCGCAAGCAACACCTTTGCCGCCTTTGAATTTTCGAGTGACTGGGTATGAATGACCAATGATCGCGGCGAACAAACAAACATATGAAAATGGGCCTCGTTGGTCTGACGTAGTGATCCATGCCAGACCGACAGCAAGTGCAGCTTTGGCCATGTCCATTAAAAAGACGGCAAGCCCAACTTTCCATCCAAGATTACGGATCACATTTGATGCACCAGGGTTACCAGAGCCAACAGTTGTGATGTCAAGATTTTTTCGACCAGCAACAATTGCTGCGCTCGGGAAAGTACCAAAAAAATATGAAATCACAGTGATGACTATTGCAATAAGAACTTCCATTTAATACCCCCGAGTAATAGTAGTCAGTTGTGTTTTTGTAGGACAGTTAATAACTCACCGACAACTTGGGTCATCAGGAGGAACAACACCGACTGTCTTTTGCAGTGGATTGGCATTATCACCTGAAGTTGGCCCAGCAATTGTTGTGATTGTTGTGGGTACTGCAATTGTTGTACTCGTGCTCGTTGTTGAAGCGGCAATTCGCTGGGCAGCAAACACCACAGTTAGATCGTTTGAATTGCGTGCTACAACTTTTTGAGCGACCAGTGGTGCTCGACCTTGAAAAATCGCAAGAATCTGTTTCATTGTTTCTGATTGTATTGACGGAATTAAAACTGATAATTCGCCGATTTGTTTCGGGTAAGACTCAATCGTGTAAGTAGCAACTGTCCTGGTGTTTAAGTCGCGCATAGTTTGAGCAAGATCGAGCATTCCGCGTGGTGTTAGTTGATCGTCAGTGATTACATTCTTAAGTGCCGCGTTCAGCAAACTATTGGCAACCGAAAGACTTGAAGAACCTTTATCAAGCGCGCGTTGCATTGATCTCCGCAAGAAATCTTGTTGCCGGCTAATTCGACCAAGGTCACCAGTTGGATCTTCGAGCCATTTTTGGTTTGTTGTATCAAAATATCTGTAACCCGATCGTGAGCGAACATATGCCAGTGCTCGGTCTCCATCAAAGTTGATACAACCTGGCTCAGAGACACTGAACCCAGTTTTTTTGTCGCGTGTCGGATATAAAAACGGAACCTTTACACCGTCGACTGCCGTGACGATTTCTTTGAAGGCACAGAAATTGACGTTGACATAGTGATCTACAGAAATACCAAAACTCTTTTCAATCGTTGCAACAAGTCTGTTTGGGTCAGTACTTTTGAACGCCGAGTTAATTCTGTTCTGTCGTGTTGTGCCGGCGATGTTGACCCACAAGTCGCGCGGAAATGAAAGAATCGCTGCTCGTTTTGAACTCGGGTCAATTCGAATAATCATGATCGTGTCGCTACGTTCGCCGAGACTTGTGCGGTCGCCGATTCCTCCCGAGGTAGCGCTTTTTGCGTCAGCGCACGAACCATTGTCGGAACCCGTCAACAAAAAATTCTTTGCGTCAAGGCTTTTTTCGTCAAGCACCCAATCTGTTCCGATGGTTGATCCATCGGCAAGTTGCACGTCTTTTGGCGCGTCCACTTTCGAATTATTTAGTGTCACTATCAGGCGTTGGTCAACCCGACTATTTACCCACAACAGTGCAAATCCCGAAATCACCAGCAAAGTGCTCACGAAAACATTTAACGCCAGCACAAAGTAATGCGATTTTGGTCGCCTACTAAAGTCGGTTTGCGCTTGCGGGCTTCTTTTCATCTGCTAATTAGGTTAGTGGTATAGCAAGAGTGACTTGAGCCGTGATTTCTTGAGCAACAGTCTGCGATATTGATTCAACAAATTTTATCTGTTTTAGCGCCCCTGCATTTTGCAAGTCGAGAATATTTGTTTGAAGCAATTTGATTGTCGCCGATGAAGCTGTAATTATCAACTCTGCTACTTCTGCGCGTTGTGAAACCTTGGCTTCGGTTTTCGCTCGGCGAACTGCTGCCAGCACAACGCAAGTTGCTTCGAGCAGCGCCACAGAATCATCTGAGGCAACAAAGTCTGCAAGAGTTTCTTGTGATGTTGGCCAGTTCGCCAAATGAATTGAACCCGATTGCCACCATGACCAAACTTCTTCTGTCGCAAACGGCAACATCGGTGCAAACAACCGTTGCAAAATACTTAGCGCTCGGTGCAAAGAACTACGCGCCGACGACGATTCTTGACCAGGGCTGTAGGCACGAGTTTTTACCAATTCGACATAATCATCGCAGAACCACCAGAAAAATGCTTCAGTGCGTTCGAGCGCTCGGGCGTAATCAAATTGCTCAAGTGCAAGTGTGGCTTCGTCAACCACCACTGCGAGGCGAGTCAGCATTGCATGATCAATCAAGTCAGTCGGTTTTGAATCCGGAGTCAATTCTCCGGCACCAAGCACAAACTTCGTCAAGTTCAGAAGCTTGGTTGCGAGTTTTCGCCCGACTTTCATTTGCTCTTCACTAAAAGTTGTGTCAACACCAGGTCGTGCACATGCAGCCCAATATCGCACAGCGTCGCTGCCGTATTGATCAAATAAATCTGATGGCGTTACAACATTGCCTTTTGATTTCGACATCTTTTTACGATCCGGGTCAAGAATCCAACCCGAGAGTGCGGCGTTCTTCCATGGTGCTTGATTGTGTTCGAAGTTCGAACGAACCATCGTGGCAAACAACCAAGTACGAATAATGTCGTGGCCTTGTGGTCGAACATCCATCGGAAAAATTCGTTCGAACAAATCGTCACCATCAATCCATCGCCCAGCAATTTGCGGAGTCAAAGATGAAGTCGCCCAAGTATCCATGATGTCGGGGTCACCAACAAAGCCGTTGGCTTGCCCGCGTTGCTCAGCGGCAAAACCAATTGGCAAATCTGTACTCGGGTCAATTGGCATTTGATCTTTAGTTGGCACCAGTGGATTGTCATAAATGACTTCGCCGTGTGCATCAAGGCGATACCAAAGCGGTATCGGCACACCAAAATATCTTTGTCGGCTGACGAGCCAGTCGCCGTTTAAACCGCCGACCCAGTTTGCATAACGGTGTTGCATGAAATCTGGATGCCAAGTGAGTTCGTCACCGCGTGCAAGTAACTTTTCACGAAGTGCTTGATCGCGACCACCATTACTTATATACCACTGACGACTCGTAACTATCTCAAGTGGACGGTCGCCTTTTTCGTAAAACTTAACTGCGTGGGTTATTGCTCGTGGCTCATCGATCAGTTCGCCTGTTTCGCGCAACATCTCAACAGTCAAAACTTGCGCTTGCTTAACAGTTTTGCCAGCAAGTCGTGCATATTGCAGTTTTGCTTTATCAGACATTATTGCTGGAGCATCTGCAACGAATCGTCCGTCGCGTCCGATTGTTGGGCGAGTCTCAAGATTTAATTCGCGCCACCAAATCACATCCGTTAGATCTCCGAATGTGCAAACCATTGCAATGCCCGAGCCCTTATCTTGTTGCGCAAGTGGGTGAGCAAAAACCGGCACTTCAACATTAAAGATTGGTGTGTGTGCAATTTTGCCGAACAAATGTTGATATCGGGCATCATCAGGGTGGGCGACCAGTCCGACGCAAGCAGCAATTAATTCTGGGCGAGTTGTTTCAACTACAAACTCGCTGCGACTTTCGTCTGGCACATGAAATTTTAATTTATGAAACGCGCCAGGTCGCTCGCGGTCTTCAAGTTCTGCTTGCGCAACTGCCGTACCGAAGTCAACATCCCAAAGCGTCGGCGCTTCTTGCGTGTATGCCTCACCGCGTTCGAGATTATGCAAGAACACACTTTGCGCAGTACGCCGAGCATGTTCGCTGATCGTTGTGTACAGCAAACTCCAGTCAACCGATAGCCCGAGGCGACGAAA
>CAMATY010000002.1 GCA_945861325.1 Ferrithrix thermotolerans DSM 19514 | reverse complement strand
TTTGCCAAGTCACGCGCTTCTTCTGGCGTAAATGATCCGCTGATCTGCACACTGCCACCGGTGAACTCGGGTTCGTTGACGGTTGGCGCCGAGATCACGGTGCCGTCAAGCACCATTGCCAACTGTCCAGTTGGACAAACTTCTGTCTTATTGAAACATTCTGCAGCAAGTTTGTTCCACAGCACATCACCGTCAGGACCACTTTGCAAACTTACGACAACTGTCCACTCACCTGTTTGAACATCGGCGCGTGCATCATTTTTGAAAACTTTTCCAGATGCTCCTGCAGGCCCAACTACATATGCGATTTGGTTCTTGTCTAGCAATAAAACTGTTTGCGTTGGATCATTTGGGTCATCACCGAGTTCAACTTTTGGCGCAGCAGCGTCAGTTGGCGCCACCGTTGCTGAATCTAAAACCGGCACGGTCGTACTAGTCGCCGATGAAGTATTAATACGTCGCGAACTTCCAGGACCACCGGCAACTGGAACCGTATCTGTTGTCGTATTAGGTGAAGTACTGCCGGCAACTGTCGTACTCGGATTCTGATTAAGCATTCCAGTTTGCAGAACTGGTCGCAACAGTAATTCTCCCGTACGACCAATTATGTCAAGTGCTTGCTGTTGATCTTTAACACCAGGCAAGTTGACGATTACTGTGTCGCCTTGCAGAATAATTTCTGGCTCGGCAACACCAATTGAGTCAACTCGAGCACGAATAATCTCAACGGCAACATCTAATCCTGTTGCGTCATACTTGCCTTCTGGTTGCAACGTCACAGACGCTCCGCCTTGCAGGTCAAGACCAAGAGCAGGCTTATTACCGGCAATCAAGTTAGCGGTGAATGCACTGGCGACGATCATGATTAATAAAACTAAAGAAATGATGTGTCGACGTTTATTCATGGTTGGGCTTCATTTTGATTGCTCATCGTTTGGTTTTATAAATCAACTAAAAAGTTATTCGACTGGCTTGTCTGGTATTGGAGTCGAGACTTTGCGAGCAATTGAGCCCTTCGTAACTCGCACTTCAACCTTTTCGGCAATTTCGATCCACAAGAAATCATCCTCAGTTGCCGAGACGAAGCCGTAGATTCCCGAATTAAGGATTACCTCATCACCTTCAACAATGCTGGACTGTAAGTTGGCAGTTGCTTTTTGTCGCTTGCGTTGTGGACGCAACAACAGAAAGTACATTGCTGCGAAAATCAAAACCAACGGCAACATACTCAGTAATGGGTTGCTTTTTGTGGTTGTGTGCGTGGTAGCAATTAATGAGAAAACATCAAAATTAATGGTCGAGGCGAGAGTTATAGACATAGCGAACGAGTCTAGTGGCTTATGGCTTGTCGTTTACGGGCTCAACCCATGTGGCTAAGAGCGATCTGCGAAGTTCTGCAAAATTACCCTCAGTAATTGCAGTTCGCATTTGCGACATCAAATTCAATGTGAAAGCAATGTTGTGTATAGAAACGAGTCGGGCTGCAGTTGGCTCATTTACTTGAAATAGATGACGAATGTATCCTCGCGAGTGTCGTTGGCACACCGAACACGAGCACGTCGAGTCAATTGGGTCTTGACTAGTTGTGAATTCAGCGCGTGTGATGTTTAGCTTTCCGGTCGATGTCAAAGCGGTACCGTGCCGTCCGATTCTTGTCTGCATCACGCAGTCAAATTGATCGACCCCGAGATTAACCGCTTCAACCAGTGAAGCAGGATCGCCGACACCCATCAAATATCGCGGTCGGTTTTTTGGCAAATGCTCAATTACGGCTTCAAGCGCAACGAGCATTTCTTCGCGAGTCTCACCCACCGACAAACCACCGATCCCGTAGCCATCGAAATCAAGTTCGGACGTGATCTTGGCACTTTCGCGTCGCAACACTGGGTCAACCCCGCCTTGCACAATTCCAAACAAACTTTGATCTGCCCGCGTGTGACTATCGCGCGCTTGCTTGGCCCACTGCGATGTTCGCTTAAGTGCCAACCGAATAACTTCATCAGACGATGGCAATGGAGCACAAACATCCAACACCATTTGAATATCGGCACCCAGCAACTCTTGAGTTTTCACCGCTGATTGCGGTGTGAACCGATGCATCGATCCGTCATAAGTAGAGCGAAATGAAACGCCCTCGTCATCAACATCGGGGTTGAGTGAGAAAACTTGAAACCCGCCCGAGTCTGTGAGAGTTAAACCCTTCCAACCAGCGAACGCTCCGAGCCCACCTAAATCGGCAACGACTTGTGCGCCTGGTCGCAACATCAGGTGATAGGTATTTCCTAAAACTATTTGCGCGCCAAGTTCTTCGTAATCTTGTGCACTCAAATGCCTGATTGCCCCGCGTGTACCGACAGGCATAAAACATGGAGTGTCGTAGTTGCCCCGATGCGTTGTGGCGATACCTGTGCGAGCATTACCAACGCGAGCAGTTTCTTTAAATTCAACGGCAAACATCTCGTCTTACGGTATCTAGTTGGCTAGTAGTTAGCTAAAGCGAGCGGTCTAGCAACATTGCATCACCGAATGACAACATTCGATAACGCTCTTGAATCGCGGTTGCGTAAAGAGACTTCCAGCGCGCGCCAACGAAGGCATCAACGAGCATCAACAAAGTCGTTCTTGGCATATGAAAATTCGTCAACAGCAGATCTACAACTTTGAATTCGTAGCCACGCGAGATGAAGATGTTTGTTCGACCAGACAAGACACCAGTTGTTGCAGCTGCTTCTAGGGCACGAGTTGCAGTTGTCCCGACGGCAATAACACGCTTGGCTTGACGACATTGATCGAGTACCTCGGCAGTTACGCAGTATGACTCTGTATGCATCGGGTGATTGCGCGGGTCGCTTTGCGTCACGGGCGCAAAAGTGTCTAATCCGACAGTTAGATCAACAGTCAAAAGTTTGACGCCCTTGTTTCGAAGTGCCGCTAGAAGCGAGTCGGTGAAGTGAAGTCCGGCTGTTGGCGCCGCTGCGGACGCCGGACGATTTGCATACACAGTTTGATAACGATCTGCTTCTAAAAGTTTTGTCGTTATATATGGCGGCAGAGGCATCTCACCAAATCGCTGTAACAATTCAGATGAACTCATCTTTGCTTCAATTAAAAGTTTGACCAAAAAAGTATCGCCTGATTCAGTGCGTTCACCGATTTGAACTAACGGTGTGCCGTCAACTGCAAATAAAATCTCGCCTAGTTTTAATCGTTTTGCTGGACGAACCATTGCCTCCCAAGTTTCTTGCGATTTGTCTCGCGGTTCAAGCAATAAAACTTCTGCCGAACCTCCTGATTGCCGAATAAGTCGCAGCCGAGCAGGAATCACTTTTGTGTCGTTGACAACAACAACATCACCAGCAACACAAAAATCCGCGAAGTCTCTCATCTTGTTGTGAAGCGCACCAGCCGAACCTTGATCAACAAGCAGCCGCGCCGAATCTCGCGGTTCAATTGGCGTCTGAGCAATCAGTTCATCGGGCAACAAATAGTCAAAATCTTCGAGTCTCACAAAATAGAATTTTCAGAATAGTTCTGGGGCGTTTGTTGGCGGTGTTTCGCCAATATGGCGCCAAGCCGCAGGCATCGCAATGCGACCACGCGGTGTGCGCGCGAGTAACCCTTGTTGAATTAAAAACGGTTCGTAAACATCTTCAATGGTTTCAGTTTGCTCGCTGACCGAAATAGCAAGGGTCGAAAGACCAACGGGGCCACCACCAAACTGTCGGCACAAAGCAGACAAAATCGCTCGGTCAACTTTGTCAAGACCCAAATCATCGACACCAAAAACTTCGAGTGCTTGACGCGCGCTGGCTTTCGTTACTTTTCCATCTCCACGAACTTCAGCATGGTCTCGCACCCGACGCAGCAAACGGTTAGCAATTCGCGGGGTTCCGCGCGAACGGCGAGCAATTTCGTGCGCACCAGCACCGTCGATCGGCACATTTAAAATTCGTGCCGTGCGTTGAACGATCAATTCAAGCTCATCAACTTCATAGAAATCAAGTCGAGCAACGAGACCGAACCGGTCGCGCAGTGGTCCTGTAATCATTCCGGTGCGAGTCGTGGCTCCGATCAAAGTAAACCTAGGCAAAGTCAGACGGATTGACGACGCCGATGCGCCTTTGCCGACGACAATATCTATTTGAAAATCTTCCATTGCTGGATACAGAATTTCTTCAACTTGACGCGATAGCCGATGAATCTCATCGATAAACAAAACATCGTTGACATCGAGCTTCGTCAGAATTGCAGCCAAATCTCCAGCGCGCTCAAGGGCAGGACCTGAAGTGATGTGAATCTTGGCATTCATTTCGCTTGCCACGATTCCTGCCATGGTTGTCTTGCCTAAACCTGGTGGCCCAGCCAACAAAATATGATCGGCTGATTGTTCTCTTTTTCGCGCTGCTTCAAGCACGATGCCGAGATGCTCTTTCAGTTCGCGCTGACCAACGAAATCATCTAACGCCTTGGGTCGTAACCCAATGTCATCATGATCACTAGGGTCGTTCGTTAATGACGGATCAGTGAATTCTTCACGCACGACGTGCACCCAACATATTAAGAGCCTCGCGCAACATTGACTCGGAGTCATTACTTACAGAAATTTCTCGTAGAACATCGCGAATTTCTTCAGTTGAATAACCCAAACCAGAAAGTGCATCCCGCACATCGCCAACGCTTGATGGACCATTAATCGTGTTGCTCCCTTCCAAGATGTTTAGGTGCAGTCGATTTTTTAGTTCAATCAATAATCGCTCGGCGGTTTTTTTGCCGACACCCGAGACGAGTGTTAATGCAGCGATGTCAGAGCCTGCAACTATGTCAACTAAAGCACGAGGCGAATGCGTCGCCAAGATCATCATTGCCATCGTCGGCCCAACACCATGGGTTGCAATCAGAATTTCAAAACATCGACGCTCGTCGCGGTCAAGAAATCCATAAAGGGTTTGCGCATCTTCTCGAACATGGTGGTGGATATAAACGAAAGCAGTTGTTGTAGGTTCAAGTTCTCCAAGTGTTCGTGGTGTGACATGAACAAAATATCCGATGCCGTTTGTCTCAATTAATACTGTCGAATCACTGGTGCGCTCAAGCACCGTGCCGCGCAATGATCCGATCATGCTGACTTTGCTTTCACGCTATTGATTTTTTGTTCGAGCGGGCTTGACGCAATGTGACACAACGCAATCGCCGCAGCATCGGCTGCGTCGGCGGGTTTTGGAATTGTATTGAGTCCAAGTCGTTGCTTAACCATTTTTTGCACTTGCGCCTTATCGGCCGCTCCCCATCCAGTGAGTGCAAGTTTGACTTGGTTTGGTGTGTACTGCGCAACTTGCAATCCGCGTCGCGCAGCAGCACTTAAGGCCAACCCACTGACTTGACCAACACTCATCGCTGTGCGGACATTCGATTGAAAAAAGATATGTTCAACTGCAACTACAGACGGATGATATTCATCTAGTAGCTCTTCAATTTCTAAACTGATTTCTGCGAGTCTTTGTGGCAGCGCTTGATCTGGACTCGTTCGCAAAACACCAAGCGCACGCATCGCTATTTCAGTTGCTCCTCGAACCTCTAAAACCGCATAACCGCAGCGAGTTAAACCAGGGTCTATTCCGAGAACGACTGAAGTCTTGGACTCACCTGTCAGATTTACGGTGTCAGCTGACTGGGCGAACATATGTTCAAGCCTAGTGGGTGCCTGCTTGGGCATCGGCGATCGCCTCAACTAGTTCGGCCACGGGGCGATACGACACCCCGACAACGGCTCTGTGCAAATAACTGACGATTCCGTTGGGGCTAATTACAAAAACACTGCGTCTTGGCAAATTCAAAAAACCAAGAACTCCATAGGCGGCCAGAACATCTTTTTTGGTGTCAGCCAACAACGGGAACTTGAAATTATGTTTGCTGGAGAATTTTTGATGGTGATCGACATCTTGTTGCGAAATCGCCAACACCTGCGCATTGAGTTCGGTGAATTGCGTGAGCTCGTTGTTGTACGAACAAAGTTGTTTGGTGCAAACTAGTGAGTCATCGGCAGGATAGAAAACGAGTACAACAGTTTTGCCACGATACTGCGACAACGAGATGTCATTGCCGTCTTGATTCGGCAGGGTGAAATCTGGTGCTTGACTTCCAACGACAATTTCTGACATCGGCATGCTTATCCAACTTCCTGCATTAATTTCTCGGAGATATCAAAGTTTGCATAAACATCTTGGACATCGTCATTGTCGTCGAGTTCATGCATAATTTTAAGAATCGCTTTGGCCTCATCTGGGTCTTTTACTTCAACTGTGTTAGCCGAAAGCATCGTAGTGGTCGCCGAGTTAACAACGATTTTTGCCGCTTCGAGAGATGATTTGAGATCCCAAACTTGACTCGGGTCGCAAGTTACATGCCACATATCTTCGTCCGCGGTGATGTCTTCTAGCCCGTGCTCGAGACCGACCAACATTAATTCGTCTTCACTAACTGTTTTAGGAACCAAGATCACACCTTTGCGTGAAAATTGCCAACCAACCGCACCAGGCGACGCCATTGAACCGCCTTGCTTTGAAAAAATTATTCGAACATCGGCGGCAGTGCGATTGCGATTATCCGTAAGAATGTCGATCAACATTGCTACTCCACCTGGCGCATAAGCCTCGTAAGTAACTGACTCGTAAACTTTTCCGTCGGTCTCGCCCATGCCACGTTTGATGGCACGATCAATCGCATCGTTGGTCATTTGTGCAGATTTGGCTTTAGCAACAACTGTTCGTAGTGCAGCGTTTACAGAAACATCTCCGCCACCTTCGCGTGCGGCAACTTCTAAGAGTCGCGATAATTTAGCGAATGTTTTGCCGCGCACTTTGTCGATTGCGGCTTTTTTGTGCTTAATCGTTGCCCATTTAGAGTGGCCAGACATTTGTTAAACCCCTTCCAAAAATAATTCATGAAGCCGAATATCGTTTGCTAATTCTGGATGAAATGAAGCCACCAAAACTTTGTCCTGCTGAGCCAGCACTACATCATCCCCACAATATGCCAAAGCCGTGACACTTGACCCAAACGAGACTATTCGCGGAGCGCGGATAAACACACCATGAAAACTGCCAGTAAGCGCACCAATTTCAATTTCTGCCTCAAAACTATCAATTTGTCGCCCATAGGCATTTCGCTGCACATCTATGTCGATCGCATTAAAAGACAACTGATCATCGCGACCGTCGATAATCGTCTTGGCCAACAAAATCATTCCTGCACAAGTTCCAAAGACAGGCATTCGGTTTTTGATGCGCGCATTAATCGGTTCAAATAGGTTTGCCGACTCAAGTAATTGCGACATCGTTGTTGATTCGCCGCCAGGCATCACAAGTGCATCTACGACTTCGAGATCTTGGGGTGTGCGAACTTGTCGCGAACTAACACCAATTTTATTTAAGACGGCTTCGTGACTACTGAATGCTCCTTGCAGAGCTAAAACACCAACTGTTAATTCTGATTTACTTTTTTGCGATTGAGCGACCACCAGGAGGCCTCGCGTCGTTCACCAACCACGCTCAGCGAAGCGTTGTTCGATGTTGTCCATTCCGATACCTGTCATCGGTGCACCCAAGTTGCGACTAACTTTCGCAATAATTTCTGCGTCTCTGAAGTGTGTCGTCGCTTCAACAATCGACCTGGCTCGCGGAGCTGGATCATCGCTTTTGAATATTCCTGAGCCAACAAAAACTGCTTCGGCGCCAAGTTGCATCGCGAGAGCCGCATCGCTCGGTGTGGCTATTCCACCGGCACAAAACAAAGGCACTTGCAGCCAGCCAGTTTCAGCAATTTCTTGGACTAATGGCAACGGCGCTTGAAGTCGTTTTGCCCATTCAAACAACTCAGCCGAGTCGGCCTGTGTAATTTTACGAATATCACCAATGATTGATCGAAGGTGGCGCACCGCTTCAACGATGTTGCCAGTACCTGCTTCGCCCTTAGAACGAATCAACGCAGCACCTTCACTGATGCGACGCAACGCCTCGCCAAGATTTGTTGCGCCACAGACAACTGGTGTCTTGAATGCAAACTTGTCAATGTGATGTGATTCATCAGCCGGAGTAAGAACTTCGCTTTCATCAATAAAGTCAACACCGAGCGATTCAAGAACTTGCGCTTCAACAAAATGTCCGATGCGTGCTTTAGCCATTACCGGAATCGAGACAACTGCTTGAATTTTTTCAATCATCTCTGGGTCACTCATCCGAGCAACTCCACCATCGCGACGAATATCTGCCGGCACTCGTTCAAGAGCCATGACCGCGCAGGCACCAGAGTCTTCGGCAATCTTTGCTTGATCGGCGTTAACAACATCCATGATCACGCCGCCCTTTAGCATTTCTGCCAAACCGCGCTTCACAACCATTGACCCAGTTTTATTTGATTCAGTTTTTGCCATGTTCAAACCTCTATCGTCGGGATGATTTCAGCGTACACAACGAACGAACAACTCTCTAGATCAGGGGTACTTGACTTTTTTCATATCCTCGCCTGGAGCAATGTTCACTGCAGACTTAGGACGAATCACTTCAATCCAAGTGCGACCAGGCGTTAACTTGATAATTTGACCTTTGACGTCTTTGTAGATAAATGGCATCTCTGGATCAGGTCGCTCCCATGTGCCTTGCACCAAAACGCCAGCAGTGTAAATCCACACTTCACCACTACCGACAGATTTTGCTACCGGGCTAGAGCCACTCCTTGTATAAACAACCGATATTACGACAACATTTTGTGCATTAATTCGAACATCTTGCATATCAACATGCGACTTGTCACCTTGGGAACGGAGGAATGTCAACAAGTCTGGGCTCCACTCCCACATCACATCAACACCATCCATTGAAATTTTTACTGCCGCTGCTGCGATTGAGGCAGTTGTTACGGCCTCATTCTCTGCACGATATTCAAATTGCGGCAATGGTGGTTTTGCATCAGCGGGTGCAAGCGACCATAATTTTGTTGTTTCGGCGACAAGATTATGTGGCGCATTACGACTTGATTCGCGACGGTATCCGCCCTTTTCATTAGCGACTGAATGACTTAGATCAACGAGCCATGACTTGCGAATTGCCGAAGTCACCTTTTGGTTTCCACCACTCCATGCAAACAACGGACGATTGAACGAGCCGAGAAGATCGATGTCTTGTTGACGACCACTACGAATAGGCCCAACAGGGTCACTGCCTTGCGAATGAAACACCGCAGCGAAGCGAGTTAATTGCTCAACATTTTCTTCAAAAACTAAATCGGCTTGATTCAGCCCCCATTGTGGGCGAGCCTGGGGATGATTATCAATCTTGACGATGAGCGCCGGACGATTAAGAATTGATTCATCTGCGGCGGGCGCTCCAGTCAACGGGTTTCGAACAACTGGAATAGTCGTCGTAGTCGTCGTCTCAGGAATTGTCGTTTCAACGATTGTGTCTGCAGGTAAGGTCGCAGCAATGTCGGACTTGCCACCACAACTCGCGACGATCAAGCCACAGGCAATTAATCCAACAGTGGCAAGTTTGGTTTTCTTGATTTTAAGATTATTCATTTTACATCTCCCTTAAAAGTGCTATTCGTTCTGACAGTGGTGGGTGGGTATTAAACAGTTTATGAAACCCAGCGAGCCTACCCTCGTCATTGACCCCAGATAAAGGTTGCTCAATCCACATGTGGGCCGTTGCCATGCTCGCCGAGTGCGTCACGGTGCTGTCTGCCTGAAGTTTTTCAAGAGCGGAAATCAAACCTGGTGGGTACCTAGTTATTTGACACGCCGAAACATCTGCGAGCGTTTCGCGACGACGGCTAATTGTTGCTTGCATCATTCGGGCAACCAACGGTGCAATTATCAACAGCGCAAAGCCAACAAACGCAAGCGGATTGGAAGTGTTTTGCCGATCATTTTGACGGCTTACTCGCCCGCCGTTCCACCACATCATGCGGATCGCGATATCTGTCAACAATGCAATAGTGCCAACGAGAGTTACTGCAAGTGTTGCCACCAGAATGTCGTAGTTACGAATGTGTGAAAGTTCGTGAGCCAAAACACCTTCAAGTTCGACGCGATCAAGTTTCTCAAGTAAGCCAGAGGTGACAGCAACTGCCGCGTGCTTTGGATTTCTACCAGTCGCAAATGCATTTGGAGCAGGATCATCAATCACATAAAGGCGTGGCTTTGGTAAACCACTGGCGATGCATAAACCTTCAACCAGATTATGTAAACGCTTGTACTCAATTTCGTCGGCAGGTTTTGCGCGACTCACGGTCAAGGCGATCGTGTCTGATTTCCAATATGAAACAATCGACATTGTTCCTGCAATTATTAGAGCAACTGTTACCGAAAATACTGGATTGCCAAGCACCGCCCCAACAGCCACACCAACCACAACGAGGATCAACGCAAAACCGATTAACAAAAAGATAGAGCGCCGCTTGTTTGAGGCAATTAGGTCATACATCTGTGGCCTGAGTTTCTAGAACTGCACCTTAGGCACAATTTTTTCTGAATCAGTAGCCGCAAACGAGTCAACCTCTGAGAATTTAAATATTGAAGCAAGCACAACGCTCGGAAAAGTCGCTATTGCATTGTTATAAGCCAATACTGCATCATTATAAAATTGTCTGGCATAGGCAATACGACTCTCGGTGTTGCTTAGTTCCTCTTGTAAGTTTAAAAAACTCGCATTGGCTTTGAGGTCTGGGTAAGCCTCAGACAAGGCGAAAAATTGACGCAACGCACCAGATAATGCGCTGTCTGCAGTTGCTTGACCCGTTGCTGTGCTTGGTGCGCTCATTGCCGAGTTGCGCGCTGTGATCACTTGTTGCAAAGTCTTTTGCTCGAAATCTGCGTATCCCTTAACAGTCTCTACGAGATTTGGGATTAGTTCAATGCGACGCTTCAACTGAACATCAATTTGCGCCCATGCGTTTTTGACCTGATTACGACGCTGAACCAGCGAGTTGTAGATAATCACAAATGCGACTAGCACAACTATCAACACAGCAAAACCGATCACTTCGCCCATTACAACCTCCATTTATTGCAGTTAACTTTGTCGACAAAGTCTACTTCGATATCGATCAATCAGGATTTTTTCGCAGTACACGATCCGAGAATAGGCGCACGATTCGACTTTTTGGGTGGTGGTCTGGGTCATATTGTTCGCGCTCTAGAACTGTGTGATACATGTCTATATAAATTTCTGCGAGTCGATGCATTGAGAGTTCGCCTGCTCGAATTAGACCACCATCACTTAATTTTCTTGCGAGTATTTTGTCGCTCAACACACGCGCTAATCCTTCAGCAAGTTCATTGATGTCACCAGGTTCAACTAGCCAAGAATTCACATCGTGTGTTCCAACATTGCGATATCCCTCTAGCGAACTAGCAACTACTGGCGCGCCAGACGCCATCGCCTCTAATACGACTATTCCAAATGATTCGCTATGCAGCGACGGTGCACAAAACACAGAGCACTGTGCGAGCCGAATAATTTTGTCTTCATCGGTGATTCTTCCTAACCACGAGATGCGAGTATCGTGCGCATATTTTGCTTTCAACAATGAGATTCCGTCGCCATCTGATGCGATCCATAACTTTGTGTCATCTTCAAGTTTGGCAAACGCCGCCAAGAGTTCTGCGAGACCCTTTCTTGGCTCATAACGACCGCAAAAGAAAATAATCTTGCCTTCGTTGCGCTTGATATTTGGTCGCGCATACATTTCACTTTCAATCCCATTGAATAAAATTTCGTACTCTCCGCCTAGATATCGATGTGCGAGTTCTCTTGCCTGTGCAGAGACTGCAACTCTGACATCAAGATGACTCGCCAGCCAATTCACACCTTTGTTGATTCGCCCGTACCACGCGATGTCACCTGCCGCATGAAACGTGCCGACCATCGGTGCTAAACGCAACAACAACGCAGTCATCGGTGGACCAGGTGCGATCGGCTCGTGCAGATGCAAAATATCGAAATCCTCGTCATTAATCGCGCGAACAGTTCGCAGCGCAGCCGACGGATCTGGAGCAAGCGGGGCCGTAGAACCGTTGGCGGCAGTCGGCAAACTATTGCCAAGTGGTGTCACAAAAGGTTCAGGAGGTGGACCATCACATGGGCCAAGCACTCTTGCTTCGTGACCCATTCGACGCAACTCTCGCGCCAAACCCAAAACTTGAGCCTGTACCCCGCCTGGAATCGTCAAACTATATGGACAGACCAAACCGATCCGTAACATTTTTTTACGGGTGTACCCGCTGCTTTTGACTTGATTTAAATCATCAGCAGAATTCACGACTTATACGGTACGACCTTTATCAACAGATACGACAGTGGCTACCAAACAGCATCGCTCGTACCTAGCAACTAACTTATGACAATGAGTAACAACACGAATAGAGATACAGCCACAGCCACGGCCGAATCATTTCGACCGGCAATCTCGCTAGTTGCAACAGCGAAAAAAAGAGCGACAGTGCTTGACCTTGCCCAACAAGCAGAGGCACATGGATTTGCCGGCATCGCTTGCCCAAGTCTTGGCGCAGCAATGGGCTTTTGTACTTCGCTCGCCCATGTTACGAAAACAATTAAATTTTGGACTTCGATTCAGCCTATTTATTACAGTCACGCAATTGAAATGGCAAATACTGCTGCTCATATCTTTGAGATTTCAAATTCGCGATTCAGCCTCGGGCTCGGTGTCAGTCATGGGCCTGTTATTAACCGACTTGGCGCAACAACTGCCACGCCATTAGCAGATATTCGAAATTATGTGCAGACAATGCGAAACCAAGAACGATTCTCCGGAGAACTTCCACCGATTTACCTCGCAGCACTGCGCGACAAAATGCTTGACCTGACTACCGAAATATCACAGGGTGCGATTTGGGCAAACGCGGCACTAAGCAATATCTCTTCGCAACTTACTCGAGTTGCACCACCACGAAGAGCCGAAATGTTTTTTGCCAACATGGTGCCAACAGTAATCAGCACTGATCTTGGCGCTGCCCACGAGATTCACCGTAAGACTCTCGTTGGCTATGTGTCGTTACCTAATTATCGAAACTATTGGCGATCATGTGGCTACGACGAACAAATTGACGCGTTTGAAAAAATTCTTGATTCACCAAATAAAGAAACTCGGTCATCAGAGATAATCGCGGCGATGGATACAAAGTGGTTGAGTGATTGCACGATTTCTGGTGACAGCGACACAGTGCGTGAAGCACTTTGGGCGTGGTCACAATCTGGAGTTCTGCCGATCGCTGTGATGTCATCAACTTCGGGTGGTCAGGCAAAGGCCGTCAGCGAACTATTTGATGCTTATAAATAATTAGTTGTAGCCGGGATCGCTTGGCCAGTTCGGCTGAAACAAGTGCCATTGCAGTGGGTCTTGGCGAATCAGAAATTCAAGTTCATTGGCAAGAGTTTGAGCAATTCGATTCATATCTTGTCGCAACGTGCCAAGTCGTTCGACGACAATTGATGGTCGCACAACAGTCGTGTGGCCATCAAGTCGTTTTGTGAAATAGGTTGCAAGTGGCACTAGCGCTGCGTCAGTTCTTAGAGCGAAAAATGCTGGCCCCGCAGGAATCGTTGTCTTCTCGCCGAAGAACTCAACTTCGATGCCCGTTCTTGCAATATCGCGATCTGCCAACAACGCGACTATCTCATTTTTAGCAAGTGCATTTTGTACTGCGACTCCAGCTTGATCATCTAACGCAATAACCGTGACACCATAACTTTTTCGCAAATTTGTGAACATCTCAAACAACTCCCGAGATTCAAGTTTTTCAACTACTGCATTGAGTTGATGACCTTGTTGGATTAACCATCTACCTGACCACTCCCAACCGCCCAAGTGTGGCAAAGCCAATATCACTCCTTTGCCACGCGCTAATCCACTTTCAATATGTTCAAACCCAGTAATTGTTACACCAGCTTGAATTCTCTTTGAATTGAGTGCTGGCAGACGAAAAGTTTCAATGTAATAGCGGGCGTAACTCTGATAAGACTTTTGCACGGCACGACGAAGATCTCTGCCACGCAACTCGGGTTGCAGGCGTTGCAGGTGATGCGAAACAATTGTGCGTTGCTTGCGCATCAATATTGAAATTGCTGGTACTAATACTGATGCGAGCACCGAAATAACAAAAGACGGAATCAGCCTCGTCAGGATAGTTATCAGGCGATAGCCGAAAAAGATTATTAAGTCTGAGCCTGTTTTACGAGACGCCGACTTCACTTCATCAAGCGACCGCGCGACAGACGCAACCGCCTATCGGCGCGCTGAGCGCGGCGAGATGCGCGGCGAGATTGTCGTAATGCAGCGCGCTCTGCTGTTGCCGGAGCAATAGCTGCTTGTTTCCAAACTTTAATGAATCGCTGCACTGCAGTGATCGTGACCAAAACGAGCATCAACCACATTGCCCAGAAGAGAAAAGAGTCGAACAACAAGCCGACACACAATAAAATAATTCGCTCGGCGCGCTCCATCAAACCGCCCTTTGCAGTTAGCCCAAGCGATTCGGCCTTGGCTCGCTGATAAGAAATTAAAGACGACACAGCCATCACTGCAAATGGCAGAACTGCGGCGTGCGCTCCCCTTTGAGAACCTAGAAACCATGCAACGCCACCCAGCAATACGGCGTCAGTTACGCGATCAATTGTTGAATCAAAAAAAGCCCCACGCTGACTACTCTGATTTGATGCTTTAGCCAGCGCTCCGTCAAATAAGTCAGGCAGTGCCGCACAGATCACAAGCAATAGACCAACTTGTAATTCACCAATAGCAATAACAACTGCCGCAATACATGCAACTACTAATCCGAGAACTGTCAAGTGATCAGGCGTAAGTCTTGTGCGACGCAAGAGTTGCCCGACTGGGCGCACGATGCGTTCAACTTGCTGGCGAAACCTACCGTCAAACATTGATCAAGTCTAACTGTCGGGGTTTAACTCGACGAGACACTCAACAACTTGACCATCAATTGCGTCAATCAGTACAAGACCTCGTTGCAACGGAGGCTCTTGTTCGCTGTAACAAAAAACTCTCCATGTCGGACGACTACGAAGGCCTCGCCACACTTGTTGTGCCGACGCATGGCCAACTGCAAAGTCAACCGCCCGAGTCGCATGAATTAGTGCCAGTTTTTCATCAATCGTCATTCGCCAAGATGACGACAACGAATACACACCAACCACACTGAGCAAAATTGCTGCGCCCAAAAACCCGTCACTGACGAGTCCGTTTTCGTTCGTGTGTTGGGTAAACCACAACACGAAACAACCCAAAGAGATCGCCAGATATAAAATTGCCGGAATTCGTCGTCGGCTGTTATCTGGAAACATATATGGTCCGACAAATGCCGTGACATTCAAATCATCGGGCAGCGAATCTCGAATTTCGTTGGGTGATTCGGTCATATCTCTTTTGTTGTCTTCCATGCTTCTCGAATTCTAGACGCACTCACATCAAGCGCTTCTGGCAAAATTTTTGTGTTTGCTGTTGTGACCATGAAGTTTGTATCTCCACCCCACCTTCCAACGATGTGCACATGTAAATGTTGAGAAATACTGCCACCTGCAGCTGCTCCAAGATTTAACCCGATGTTTAGAGCCTCCGGTGCATAAACAGACTTCATTGCTCTAACTGCATCGGTCACAGTTGCCCAAAGTTCAGTGGTTTCATCTGCGTTCAAGTTCTCAAGTTCTGCAACTTCGCGATAAGGAACTACGAGCAGGTGACCCGATGTATAAGGGAAGGCATTCATAATCGCAAATACGGTTTTGCCACGATAAACGACGTAACTCTGTTCGTCACTTATATCACTGTTTAAAATCTGTGTGAAAATCGATGCAGCCGAAGTGCTCTTTGAGTCTTGACCGTGCATCACATAATTTGCCCGCCAGCCATTCCAAATTCTTTCTAACATTTAATACAAACCCAAGTTTTGCAACTCAACATAATTTCAAACTTTTCTTTCTTGGTTGATGTCGCGAGACAACTCGGCGACAAAATCATTTAACGACACATCGCGACGCACTTCGCCGCCTCGTGGGTTGACACCAACGGTTGCGTTAGCAAGATCATCGTCACCAACGACCAAGACATAAGGGATGCGTTCTAGTTTTGATGCACGAATGCGTTTGCCCAACTGTTCATCAGCGACTAATTGATCAACCCGGTAGCCCAATTTTGTCAGCGACTCGGTTACTTGCGTTGCATAATTCTCATGGGCCGATGCAACGGCCAATACCCGAACCTGAGTTGGCGCCAGCCAAGTCGGAAACGCCCCACCGTAGTGCTCGAGCAATACGCCAAAGAAGCGTTCAATCGAGCCGAACAACGCGCGATGCAACATGATCGGACGCTTACGTGCGTTATCGGTCGCAATATATTCGAGACCGAATCGCTCAGGCAAATTAAAATCACATTGAATTGTGCTGAGCTGCCACTTTCGACCAATCGCATCACGCACATCAATGTCAATCTTTGGTCCATAAAAAGCAGCGTCACCCGGCGAAACTGAATACTTCAACCCGTGTCGGTTTAAAGCTTCGGTCAACGCAGCAGTGGCCTTTTCCCAAATTTCGTCGGAGCCAACTGATTTTTCTGGATTGCGTGTGCTGAGTTTGAAATCAAAATCGTTAAAACCGAATCTACGCAACACGCTCAATACGAAATCTAAGAGCGAGGCGATCTCATCTGCCATCTGCTCTTCGGTACAAAAAATATGACTGTCATCTTGGGTGAAGCCTCTAATCCGCAGTAAGCCGTGCAGAGTTCCGGCGCGCTCGTACCGATAGACAGTGCCGAGTTCAAATAGACGTAATGGCAACTCGCGATAACTTCGTTGACGATCACGATAAATCAAACAGTGCATCGGGCAATTCATCGGCTTTGGATAATAAGTGCCGTTGTCCATCTCCATTGGTGGATACATGCCGTCTTTATAAAACTGCAAGTGTCCGGAAGTTTCAAACAAATGTGCATTAGCAAGATGCGGAGTAAACACAAACTTGTAGCCACCGTTCTGATGACGCTCGCGACTGTAATCTTCCATCAACTTTCGAACAATGCCGCCTTTTGGATGCCAAACCGCAAGTCCGCCACCAAGTTCTTGCGGAAAAGAGAGTAGATCCATTTCAACTGCCAACCGCCGGTGATCACGCTTCTCGGCTTCTTCAAGACGATTCAAATGTTCGGCGAGTGCAGTCTTTGACTCCCATGCCGTGCCGTAGATCCGTTGCAACATCGGGCCCTTTTCATTGCCCCGCCAATATGCGCCAGCAACTTTCATTAACGCAAAATGCCCGAGACGACTCGTAGAAGGAACATGCGGCCCACGACAAAGATCTACAAAATTTTCGGAGTTGCGATACACACTTACCGCATCGGCGCTACCTGCTTCACCAGCGTCACTTGAGTCTGCGTCACCCTGAGTTACCCGTTCAATTATTTCGCACTTATAAGGCTGGTCTGAAAATAACTTCAACGCTTCTTTGGCTGACATTTCTGACCGAACGAACGGCTGATCTGCGGTAACGATTTCTTGCATCCGTTGCTGGATCATGGATAAATCGTCATCACTAAATGTTTTGCCACCCATCAACTCAAAGTCATAATAAAAACCGTCTTCAATTGCTGGACCGATTGAGAATTTTGCGCCTTTAAATAATTGCACCACCGCTTGCGCCAAAACATGCGCAGTTGAGTGTCGCAACACATGTCGACCAGCATCTGAATCATTGGTAATAATTGAAACTTTTGCACCGTCAGTGAGCGCGACACCCAAATCAGTTTCGACGCCGTCAACGATCGTGGCGATTGCCGCTTGACCGAGTCGCTTACCGATTGATGTCGCCAAATCTAAACCAGTTGCACCAACCGCTATTTCTCGAGTTGAGTCATCTGGAAGCCGCACAGTAATCGTGGCTTTGGAATCAGGCATAAATATAAGTCTAGATTGCAACAGTTCTAGATGTGGGTTCGATTTGCGCTGCTTCTCTTAGGTGCGTAGTCGTATAGATATTCTTGCTTTGTTAGTGCTTGAATTTTATTCATCACTTCATCGGTCAATTCTCTTAACACTGCAGGGTCATCAATTCGCAACATGTACTCGCGAGTATCAATTGGCTGACCAATCTCAATTGTGCAACTCTTTCCGAATTTTGGCATGACCGTGTCTGGCGCCATGATCTCACTCGTGCCAGTTATCCCAACCGGAAAAATTGGACAACCAAATTTGAGGGCCAATCTTGCCGCTCCCGTGCGACCTTTGTATAATTTGCCGTTCCGACTGCGGGTGCCCTCAGGAAATATTCCGAACAATTCGCCTCGCGCTAAAACAGCTTCAACTGCCACCATCGCCGAAGTTGCGCTGTCTCCCCCGCTTCGATCCAACGGGATCATCCCAATTTTTGTAAAAAGCCAACGCGTTTTCCAAGAATCCATATATTCGCTCTTGCCAACCACCGACATATTGCGTGGAGAGTGTGTCAGCAAAAATACTGAGTCAAGAAAACTAATATGGTTCGCACATAAAATTGCTGGTCCTGAATTAGGAATCTGATCAAACCCAATCAGCGTAAATTTGCAGAACCTATTGACAAAAAACCTGACGAACGGCCGGAACCGCGTCTGAAACTTTGTTGCTCCAGCAAACTTCAACGGATCAAAATTGGTTTTTGAGTTTTGTTTGAATAGCGACATCACACTAAAACTAACTTATTTAAGGTCGACTCCCAAAAGTTTTGCCGATGCCGTAACGCTGTGCCCGGAGGCAACAGCCGCATCAAGAACCGCGATCGCACTCGGAACATCTAAATCATCATCAAGAGCCGACCGAACCTCGGCGAGCCCTGCTGTCCCGTCTCCGTTGTTTGCATTTGACCAAGCATCAAGCCTGGCGAGGGCTGCCAGCATTGCGGAAGAATCCCATTGCCATTCTTTTCGATAATGATTAACTATCAACGCTAAGCGAATTGCCCGAGGGTCATAAATTTTGCGCAAACGATCAACAAATTCGAGATTTCCCAAACTCTTGGACATCTTTGTTCCATCCATAAAAACCATTGCAACATGCATCCAATGTTTGACGAACTGCTCACCTGTTGCGGCTTCAGATTGTGCCCGCTCACACTCGTGATGTGGAAAAATTAAATCACTGCCACCACCATGCAGATCAATCGTTGTGCCAAGTTCGCGCAATGCAAGTGCCGAACATTCAATGTGCCAGCCTGGTCGACCTGGGCCCCACATCGTGTCCCAACTTGGTTCGTCACTTGCTGAGGGTTGCCACAAAACAAAATCAAGAGGGTTGCGCTTATGTGGGTCTTCAATTTGTCCACCTCGTTCGGCAGCCAGACGCAACATTGTTTCGTTGTTGTAATTCGAAACACTTCCGAATGAATCAAACTTTGTTACATCAAAATAGACGCTGCCACCCGCTTGATAAGCAAAACCGCGATCTAATACCATTCCGATGAACCCACGAATATCTGGGATTGCCGAAGATGCGCGAGGTTTGCTGAAAGTCTCAAGAGCGTTTAGTGCTTTCATGTCGGCATCGAATCTCGCTTCTTCTCCTGCTGCAAGATCTAAATAGTGCACTCCAAGTTCGCGCGCCTTAGCAAACAGCGGGTCATCTACATCGGTTACGTTGCGCACACATTTGACTGTGTGTCCTTTATCAATTAGATGACGCTGCAAAATATCGTAACTAATAAATGTAAAGGCATGGCCAATGTGCGTCGCATCATATGGCGTGATGCCACATGTATACATCAAGACTTCTTTGCCTGGCACAAAATCTATGACACTTTGTTGCGCAGTGTCATAAAGTTTCATCGTCACCCAGCATCACCACGATCAGGAATACCAGTGAGTCGAGGTGCAACACGTGTTTTATAACGAACATTTAATTGCAACAACACGGCGGTGAAGGCTTCAATCGCCAACGCATTTGAAAGAGTGCCTGCATTAAGCGGTCTACAACCAGGAATCTTTGCAACCATCTCGCAGATCACAGCAGTCGCAGTCGGGTCGTCAGAGCAAATTAAAACATCGCTGTCAACTTCATGCGTCAAATTACCGAGTTCAGTGGCTGGCAAATGTTGAAATGCTGCAACCACACGGGACAACGGAATCTCGGCTTGAATGTGTGCTGCGATACTTCCGCGCGGTGGTACAAGTGGTTGAAATTCTTTTCCGACACGAACCAGCGCATTAGCCATTGTCACAACTATTTTGCCGACTAATTCTTTTGTGTGGTCATTAACCATCGCCGCCGCCGAATCCCACGGCGTTGCAATCACGATGAGTTCGCAATTCGCTGCAGTTCGATTATCGCCACCATTTAGATTCAAATCAAAATTTGGCCACTTGCGCACAAGATCGGCACAGATTGACGACGCCCGCTGCGCATCTCGCGACCCGAGAACAACTTCGTACCCAACTGAAGCCAAGCGCAAGCCGAGGGCGCTTCCCGCGGGGCCTGTTCCACCGAGAATACCGATCCGCATTACACGCAACGCTATCTAGTTCGTTCGCTCGCTAGCGAACCATAAAAGCGTCGTGTGTTTTAAAGATTGATTGCACAGACTCATCGAAACTGCTCACAAATCAACTACCGTTTGACCAATGGGAATTCTCGATGGAAAAAATATTGTCATAACTGGGGTGCTAACTGATGCCTCATTGGCCTTCGGCGTCGCGCAACTCGCACAACATGAGGGGGCAAATGTCGTGTTGACTGGTGCCGGTCGTGGCTTGTCGATTACCCAACGCACTGCCCGGAAGTTAGTAAAACCAGCACCAGTTGTTGAATTTGATGTGACGGTCGATGCACATACGCAAAGTGCTCGTGACGAAGTCAAACAACACCTCGGAGTTGTCGATGGCGTGTTGCATTCAATTGGTTTTGCGCCGGCCGCGTGTCTCGGCGACGATTTTATGGCGGCTAGTTGGGCTGATGTTGCAGTGGCGATGCAAATATCTGCATACTCGTTGAAGACACTTGCAGAGTCATTCACTCCGTTGATGACAAATGGGGGCTCAATCGTTGGTCTTGATTTTGACAACACTGTTGCTTGGCCTGCATATAACTGGATGGGTGTTGCAAAGTCGGCGCTTGAGAGCACTAACCGCTACTTGGCCAAGGCTCTCGGAGCAAAACAAATTCGTTGCAACCTAATTGCTGCTGGCCCAATTCGCACAATGGCGGCAAAATCAATTCCAACTTTCGGATCGTTTGAAGACGTGTGGGGTGAGCGCGCACCACTTGGATGGGATGTCAACGACTCAAACTGTGTCGCTCGAAGTTGCGTCGCAATGCTCAGCGACTGGTTTCCTGCGACAACCGGGGAGATCGTGCATGTGGATGGTGGTTTTCATGCGATGGGTGCGTAATTGAAAAAAAATAGGTTATTGAAAATTTCGTTCGCTGCCGCAATCTCAGTTTCAGTATTAATCGCAAGTTCACCTGCACTGGCGGCAACATCACCAGCAATCACAGCATCCACCGAGCAAGATGCGCGAGTTTTCGCGCAAGTTGAGGCAATGGGCGTCGATGCAGGATACGAATCGCAATGGGGATTACAAATAATCCACGCCAACGAAGTTTGGGGCGTCTCAACCGGCGAAAATGTAATTGTCGCCGTAATTGACTCAGGTTCAGGACCGAATGCCGATTTACTTCAAAATATTTTGCCTGGTCGCTCAATTATTCGCGGTCGAACTTTTGAAGGCGGAAATGACGTCGACTCAATTGGGCACGGCACGCATGTTGCCGGAATTATTGCAGCACAGGTAAACAACGACATCGGCATCGCGGGAGTGGCTCCAGGTGCAAAGATTCTTCCGATTCGAGTGCTTGACGGCAATGGTGACGGTTCAGAGAGCGATGTGGCACTTGCTATTCGGTTCGCTATTGAAAGTGGTGCCCGCGTAATCAACCTTTCACTGGGTGGCATCGGCCAATCAGAAACATTGCAAAGCGCCATCCGATTGGCCGCTGAAAGAAATGTGTTGGTCGTAGCGGCCGCAGGAAACGCGGGCCCAACCGCTGCGACTACTTATCCCGCGGGAAATGATCTAACACTCGCAGTTACAGCAGTTGACCAAACTATGACAGCGCCATCATTTACGCAACGCGGAAGTTACATCGATATTGCAGCACCTGGCATCGGAATTTGCTCCACTATTAGAAATGGAGCCCGTATTGACTCAACGCGCAGTTGCATCAGTTCTACAGAGCCATATATAACAATGAACGGCACATCAATGGCCACAGCATTTATCAGCGGCGTAGCGGCATTGATCATTGCCGCAAACCCTGCTCTAACGGCTGTTCAAGTTCGCGAAGTGATTCTGGCAACCGCCACCGACATTGGCGAACCCGGTCGAGACGATGTTTTTGGCGCGGGTCTCGTAAATGTGTATGCAATTTTTAGAGCACTTGGATATCTCGCGAACGAGACTGCGTTTCCGACGTTTTCATCTATTTCATCTATGGCCCGAATTGGTGTTGAAATTGTTGCCAGTACTTTGCAATTGCCAAAATCAGAAAGACTGCAATGGTACCGATGTGCTGCTCCTGGCGAAGCAACTCTGACAGTGCCTGTTGACTGTGTTGCTATTGCTCAGGCACAACAACTCGCCTATACGCCAACCCTAAACGACCTCGGTTCATTTTTGCGCCTAGGAGATTTGGTTACGGTTGGTGGAACACCACAAATTCGATTTTCGTCTTCGACAATGCGCGTCACGGGAGTTTGGACATCATCTTCGGCAATTGAGTCAGGCACAAGTATCGCCGTAAAAGACTTAGTGAGAAGTGCTTCGCGCGGCAAACCGAGCGTGCGAATTATTTCTGGACCTTGCGAACTAAAAAAAGGTTCCGTAATAATGTTCAAACAAGTTGGTAAATGCCAACTGCGGATAAGCGTCTCTTCGGTCGCTAAGTTTCCGAAACTGGGCAACACTGTCATCATTGATGTCGTTGAAGTGACGAATATTTAAAATGCCCAACCAACTCGCAAGTGAAACAAGTCCATACCTTCGACAACATCAAGACAATCCAGTTGACTGGTTTAGTTGGGGTGAACAGGCCTTTGATTTAGCCAAACAACGCAATGTTCCAATTTTGCTATCGGTCGGATATTCGGCTTGCCATTGGTGCCACGTAATGGCCCACGAATGCTTCGAAGATCTTGAAACTGCAACTTTGATGAATAAAATGTTCGTAAATATCAAAGTTGACCGAGAAGAGCGTCCAGATATTGACGCACTTTATATGGATGCGGTTCAAGCAATGTCTGGTCGCGGGGGCTGGCCAATGACGGTGTTTATGACTCCAGATGGTCTGCCATTTTTTGGTGGAACATATTTTCCAAAGCCCTCATTTATCCAATTGATGAATGCGATCACCGAGGCATGGCACAACCGACGAGCAGATATTGACAACAATATTTCTTCACTCGTCGAAGCACTTAGTCGCACCTCACAAATTGCACCCGACGAGACTTTGCCGAAGATTGAATTATTTCATCAAGCAGTTAGCGATCTCAGCAAATCCTTTGATCCAAATTGGGGTGGCTTTAACAGCGCTCCAAAGTTTCCGAGCACGATGAACCTTGATCTACTAGTTAGAAGTTATTTGAATAATGAAAGTCCAGTTACGCGCAACATCGTTACCACAACTTTAGATGCAATGGCTTCTGGAGGAATGTATGACCATCTAGGCGGAGGCTTTTCGCGGTACAGCGTCGACGAGAAATGGCTTGTTCCGCATTTCGAAAAGATGCTGTATGACCAGGCTCTGCTTGTGCGGGTATACACACATGCTGCAGTCGCATTTAACGAGCCTCGTTGGAAACAAGTAGTTGAAGAAACTATCCAATACATTTTGCGCGATTTGCATCATCAACAGGGCGGATTTTTCAGTGCACAAGATGCCGACTCGCTAGATGAAAACGGACATTCACATGAGGGACACTTCTATATTTTTACGCCGGCGCAAGTTCGCGAAATTCTGCCAGCAGAACTGGTTGACGACGCACTTGAATGGTATGAGATCACTGCCGAAGGAAACTTTGAAGGATCGAATATTCCGACCCGACTCAACCATCGCGGCGAATTCACGCGATCTGAAAAAATCGACGAAATTCGTACTCTACTTTTAGCTGCTCGCTCAAAACGCATTTGGCCACTGCTGGACGACAAAGTTTTGACTGAATGGAACGCAATGATGACATCCTCGCTGATTGAGGCTGCAGTTGCTTTCGACCGTGATGATTGGCTTGTCGCCGCAAAACGAAACTGCGAGTTTCTGTTGCGTGAACTGCGTGACCAATCGGGTAAGTGGTTTCGCAGTTGGCAGGAAGCGGGTCAACCCAAGGCACGACATCGCGCCCTTGCAACTGATCTTGCAAATCTGGTTGATGCATTTACTCGGCTTGGTGAGGCAACGGGCGAAGCAGTCTGGATCGAGAACGCCTGCGATGTCGCCGACCAACTGCTGGCGAACTATTGGGACAACACCAACCTCGGATTGTTCACGATCGCCAACGATGCAGAGCAACTCGTGGTTCGCCAAAAAGATTTACTTGACAACGCCACGCCTTCTGCGAACTCAGTCGCTGCCAATTCGTTGTTGCGACTAGCAGCGTTAACTGGCTCGTCAAAATATAATTCTGCAGGCTTAGACATTTTGCGGTTATTCACAAAACTCGCGGCAAGTGCACCAAGCGCGTTCGGCAATTTAGTAAATGCAGTTCATCTACAGTGCATCGGCATCACAGAGATTGCCATCACTGGTACTCGCCCAGATCTTGTTGAATATGTGCAACGGCAATGGCTCCCAACTGCAGTAATTGCTTGGGGTGAAAAATATGAATCACCGTTATGGACAGACCGCCCACAAGGTTTTGCGTTCGTATGCCAGAACTATGTGTGTGCCGCTCCGGCAAATACGATTGACGAGTTCAACGCCGCGTTGCGTTCAAATCTAAGTTAAATCAGTTTTTACCACTCATTTAAATGAATGATCTGTGCTGGTTTGCGACGAAGTCGTTTTGCACTTGCGCTGCGGTCGCCTGCAGATTGATGGCGCGGCCAACCCATCGCCACTGCACCAATTAGTTGCAACTCTTTAGGAACTTTTAATAATTCGCGCAATTTTGATTCGCCAGAAAAAACACCAAAGAATAATGCCCCCAAACCGACATCGTGTGCGGCTAGTAACAGCGACATCGTGGCGAATGATGCATCAACTGTCCAATATGGCGTAGGCCATTTCGACTCATCAACACCTAAGCCGGTTGAAGATTTATCAGATTCGCTGTAACGCTCGATATATGCTTTTGAATCGGCGAACACTAATCCGATTATTGGTGCATCAACAAGGTGTTTCCATCTGAACGACGAGCGTTTCTCAAGCGGTAATGTCACATCCCAGAACTTTGCAGTTTGTGCTCCCTGTAAAACTAAAAAGTGCCAGCCCTGCGTTTTGCCAGCCGAGGGCGACCATGAGGCAAGTTCAACTACTCGTTCAAGCAATTCAGGCGCAACAGGATCAGTGCGAAATGATCGCACCATTTTGCGTGAGCGAACGCAGTCCGCAAACTGCATGTCAATCTCCGAAATGCTCTTAGTGTTTGCCGAGCTTCAAAAGATTTTCAGTCATCGTCCAGCCGTGCACAACTAACACACCGGCTTTCTTGGCTGAAACTGTTTTGAACATCGCATTAATCTCTGCTGGTGCCTTACCAGGCTTAAGGGATTCATAATCCATGAAACCACTTTGGCCATTGCTCTTAATCACGAACGATTGCTCGTCATATGTTGATTCACATCCGAATCGACGGGCAAGACGACGACCCCATGCCCGCTCTTCTCCGACCGCTCGGTGATCTGGGCGCGGGATCATTTCTGTAAGAGATTTAAATGCTTCAAGAGCGTCTGAGTCAACAAAACGAGAGCCAACAACAACATCTTCGTCTGGGAATGCCATTAGTGCACGGTGGTATGCCTCAGCCATCAAGCCTTTAAGTATTTGATCCCGTTTTGAAGTTTTCTTGACGCTCAGCATTCCTAATAAGACGCAAGGCGTGCCACCGATTCGTTCAAGTGTCGAAAACATGAAACCATGCAATTTATTTTCGAGTCGAGCACCAGCAAACAGCACCCAATCTTCTTTTGCTTTAGAAATTGCTCCGATTCCAAACGAGCCACCCATGCTGGCGAGTTCATCTAGGTCTGTATCCATTAATGCAGAAGCATCTTTGGTCTTCACAACAAGCGACATAGCACTTCTATTCTGCCAGCAAAAAACCTGATTTCCGATAGTGCGCGAAAATTAAATGCACAAAGCACATAAAAAAACTACTTAGCCGATATAAACAGAGTCTCCGTAAGAAGCACGCAGACGACCCATTGCGCGATCGATGTCTACATTGAACTCAGAGCCCAATCGCAATGCCTTGCCACCAGGGATATGTAATTGTACTGGAGTGTGGCCAGTGTGCTCTCGCAGCAGTTCTTGTAATTCGAAAATGTCTTCTTGCGAAAGCGAACTACTTGATAGTTCAATATGCAGGCTCATATCACTGGCCCGCAATGGTTCAACAATGGTCAGTTCTTGGGCGTTGATCGTGGCTAGCGAATCATCGCGTTTATCGAGCCGACCGCGCACTATCACGATTGTGTCCTCTGCTATTAGGTGACCAAATTTCTCGTAAGTCTTTGGAAAGACGGTGACCTCAATTGACCCCTGTAAATCCTCAATTTTGACAATCGCCATCTGAGCACCTTTGCGGGTGAACTTGCGATCTACTGAAGTTATTACTCCGCCCAACTTCAAGAAGGCACCATCAATTTTTTCTTCAAGATCTATGAGCGAACAATCAACACGCCTGCGAAGTTGACCCTCAACCCCGCGCAAAGGGTGATCAGAGACATACAAACCAAGCATCTCGCGCTCGATTTTTAATTGTTCTGATTTCTCATAATTAATTTGTGGAATCTCAATCCGTTCGGAGAAGCCAGATCCACCGTCATTATTGTCACCAAACAAACTCATCACACCTTGGTCGCGCTCGCGGCGTCGCGAAAGTGTGTTTTCAATAATTGGCTCGAATACTGCAAGCAAACCTTTTCGTGGGTGGCCAAGCGAATCAAAAGCCCCTGCCTTAATCAAAGACTCAACTGTTCGTTTGTTAAGCGTTGAGATTGGGGCTCGATCGGCAAAGTCATAGAACGATGTGAACAGTTCATTTTTGCGACGATATTCAACCAAGTTTGCAATGAGGGCTTCACCAACATTACGAATCGCCGATAATCCGAAACTAATTATCCGCTGATCGCCGTCAATTATTGGCACGAAATCAACACCCGAAGTATTGATGTCTGGTGTTCGCACGATGATGTCGTTCGAGCGGGCGTCGGCAAGAAATACCGCAGCACGGTCGTAGTTTGCTTTAACACTTGTCAATAGACACGCCGTATATTCAACTGGATAGTGGGCTTTGAGATAAGCAGTTTGATACGCAAGAAAACCGTAGCCATATGCGTGACTCTTTCCGAATGCGTAGTCAGCGAAGTGCTCAATCGCATCAAAAAGTTCTTCGCCTAATTCTTCGCCGTATCCAGTCGCGACACAACCGCTCTCAAAAACTTCTCGCTCCTTGGCCATGTCTTCACGATTCTTTTTGCCACAGGCCTTGCGAAGGTCATCGGCTTTCTCGAGGCTGTACCCGGCAAACTTTTGGGCTACGCGCATCATGCTCTCTTGATAAATCATCAAGCCATAGGTATCTCCAAGCAGTTCAGCCGCGTCTGGGTGAAAGAGTTCCGGCTGTTTGCGACCGTTTTTGTAGTCGGCGAAATCATTATGCATATTCGCCGCCATTGGCCCGGGTCGATACAACGCAACAATTGCTGCAAGATCATCTAGCGTGCTCGGCACAAGACTTCGAACCAACGCTCGAATATTCGTTGACTCAAGTTGGAATACACCGATGGTGTCGCCACGTCGCAATAAATCAAAAGTCTTTTCATCTTCAAACGAAACTTTGTCAATATCAAAATCAGGATCACGAAGTTCTCGGATCATTTTGTTCGCATCGGTGATCACATCCAAGTTTCGCAATCCCAAAATGTCTATTTTTAAAAGACCGAGCTCTTCTACGGCATGCATCTCATATTGCGTAACAATCGGTGCAAGTTCGGCATCTTGACCTGACTCGGCTTTGCGCTGAATCGGCAGGTACTCCGTAAGTTTTTCTTTGGTGATCACAACAGCCGCAGCGTGAATGCCGACGTTGCGCTTTAGCCCTTCTAGACCGCGAGCCACGTCGAGAACGCGCTTGACATCAAGATCAAGATCATAAAGAGCGCGCAACTCACTTGCGGCTTTGTAGCCAGCAAGATGTTTTTCGTCTTCTTCAAAACAATATTTAAGTGGCGTGTCTCGACCCATCACAACTGGAGGCATCAATTTTGCAATCTTGTCGCCTAACCCATATGGAAGTCCGAGAACGCGTGCGGCATCTCGCACCGAGTTGCGCGCCTTAATCGTGCCGAATGTGATTATCTGTGCAACATGGTCTCGACCATATTTTGTTGATGCATACCGAATCATCTCATCGCGGTATCGCGAGTCGAAGTCCATGTCAATATCAGGCATGCTTCGACGACCAGGGTTCAAAAATCGTTCAAACAATAAGTCGTAGCGAATTGGGTCAAGATCAGTGATCTGTAACGAATATGCAACCGCACACCCAGCAGCCGACCCACGACCAGGACCAACACGAATTTCTTGCTGCCTGGCGTGACGCACTAGATCCCAAACAATCAAGAAATATGAACTGAAACCCATCGTCTTAATCGTCAACAACTCATAAGCAACTCGCTCAACTACACCAGCAGAGAGTTTCTCGCCCCATCTTTTTTGAGCGCCGAGCCATGTCAAATGTTCGAGATATGCATGGTCATCGGCGAACCCTTCAGGAATTGTAAAGTCTGGCAACACCGGCACACCGAATTCGATCTCAACTTTTGCTCGCTCGGCGATCCAAAGTGTGTTGTCACACGCAGTTGGTTGTTCGCGAAATAGCCAACGCATTTCTTTAGCTGACTTCAAATAGTGCTCTTGGCCCTCGAATTTTAAACGGTTTGGATCAGCGATTGTGCACCCAGTTTGCACACATAACAAAGCATCATGGGCATGGCTGTCTTCACGGTGGGTGTAGTGGCAATCATTGGTTGCCAGTAACGGAGCGCCGAGTTTTTTACTGATCTCTATTAGTTTTGGATTCGTTTCAATCTGTAACGGGATTCCGTGATCCTGTAGTTCAATAAAAAAATTATCTTTGCCGAAAATGTCTTGAAGTCTGGCTGCAGTCTTTAACGCTTCTTCTTCTTTGCCATTCTTAAGTGCTTGCAACACATGGCCGCCCAGACAACCCGAAGTCGCAATCAATCCTTCGTGATATTTCGTGAGCAGCTCCCAATCCATACGCGGTTGGTAGTAGTAGCCCTCTAGGAATGCAAGACTCGCCAACTGAATCAAGTTTTTATAACCCGTGTTATTTTCTGCGAGCAAAGTCAGGTGGTAGTAAAGCTTCTTTCCTGCTTCTGTATCGCCACCACTGTCATCGATCTTTCCGCGCCGTGTCGGGCGTTCGGTTCGAGTTTCGTATGCCATGTAAGCCTCGGTGCCGATAATTGGTTTTATCCCGCGCTTCGTGCACTCTTTATAAAAGTCAATGACGCCGTACATATTTCCGTGATCGGTAATGCCAAGTGCGATTTGTGAGTCGTTGACCGCGCAGTCGACGAGTTCATCGAGCCGCGACGCGCCGTCAAGCATCGAAAATTCTGTATGAACATGGAGGTGAGTGAAGGAATCACCCATTACAAATATGTTCCGGGGCGATCTCCTGGCTGTGCAGTTGGAGACACTCCAGACTGAATCTGCCTCTGTTCGGACTGCTGACGCATCGATAGTTGTTGCGCGAACATCGTTGCCTGAATTCCGTGAAATAAACCTTCAAGCCAACCAACGAGCTGTGCTTTAGCAATTCGCAATTCTGCGTCAGACGGAATCTCACCATCTTTAAATGGCAACGCAAGTGTGCGCAGTTCTTGTTGCAAGTCGGGTGACAATGCGGTGGTTAGTTCGGCGATTGAGCGTTCATAAATTTCTGCAAGTCTTTCGCGAGAAGGATTGTCAAGTGTCATTGATCGCACCTCGTCAAGAAGTTGCTTAATCATCGAACCGATGCGCATAACTTTTGCCGGTGCTGTAACCGTCTCTTGTTCGACAACTCCACCTTCAATAGCCTTGTCGTCAATAATCTCGCCGTGTTCAAGTTCAGTCATGATGGGGTTCCTAACTTATCAGTTTCTAGTAATAGCGAGCAACGGTACATCAAGTTCGTCATCGGTTAACGCACCATGTCGGCACTGCAACAAATATGGACCAGAGTCAGCCGGATCGTCAAAACTAATTGGCTCTCTTGGCACAAGCGCGACATCTCCGAGTCGTTTACGAGTTGCGGCACCGAGTCTTGGACCAAGCCATTGTTCGTCAATAATTTGATTTTTGCTGACCACCCATGCGACATCGCTGTGATGATGTTGCGCACGAGCCAACAATTCAACTTCTGTTCCTTTACGGGCGTGCAGCCAACGAAACCGACCTTCTCCAGATTGATGTGAAGTCATTGCCAGAACTTCGGCGTTTGGTGGCAATGTATTTGTACCCACCATCACTTGGCCATGATCTGCAGTAACTACGAGCACCGAGTCATCAACTAATACTTCTCGGATATTAGCCACGAGTGCATCAGTGCTTCGCAGTTCAGCTTCGTAGAACGAACCAAAGCCACGCTCATGAGCAATTTTGTCGACCCCGTCGTAGTACGCGTAGATAAACTTTTCGCCAGCACGCAACAGCTGGCCAATTTCGACGGCGATACTTGAAGCAGCACGCCACCCCTTGGGTCGCACGCCTCGAAGATGAGCCTCGGTAAATGCAGAACCTTCTAGTTCGGCTTTGCTTAGCACTGGCACACTTGCACCCATGAACGGTGGACACGGCTGAATCAAATCAGGAGGATACATATTTCGCAGGTCACCCTTTTCGTCGCCCCACTTGAGCATTTGCATCACACGGCTTCCCATGTCGATTCGATATCCGACGAGTCCGTGCTCTGCGGGCGCTAACCCAGTGGTGATTGAAGTCAATGCGCTGACGGTTGTCGTCGGCGCAATCGTTGTAATCGCCGCACCCTGCATCGCGCCAATGTTCGGACAATGTGCCAAATTCTTTTGCAATTGATGCCAGCCAAGACCGTCGATTACAAGTAACACAACTTGGCGAGCACCTTGAATACAACTCGGCATCCAATTTGGAATCTCGTTTGTGCCCGATGGTCCAAGAAGCGCCGGAATTATTCCTGTTACGCAGCCACCGTTGTATGCGGGCAGGCGTGGACCAAGTAATTGTTTGCTATTCATGCTTTTGTGCTGTTCATGCTCGTGCCAAAGACATTACTTCAGAGGTATCTCAGTCACTGTGAGTCGCCCATTGTATTGCTGGCGTACGATATAGGCGTGCGAATTTCGACTCGAGGCGACTATGCATGTCGCGCGTTGCTTTCGTTGCGACTTCATCAAAAGGACGAAGGCCCGACATCAGTTCGCGACATCGCGGCTCGCACCGCATTACCGCAACCATATTTAGAACAAATTTTACTTGCACTCAAGGGCGCTGGATTAGTTAAATCGAAGCGCGGGGTTGGCGGCGGCTACGAGTTGGCTCGTCACGCAAATGAAATTCACCTCTCAGAAATTATTTCTGCAGTTGATGGACCAATTTCTGTTGGTGACTTCGGCGAGCCACATACAGACGGATCATGTGACCATGATGGACAATGTGTGCTGTTGGCAGTCTGGCATCTAGCCAGCGATTACATGCGCGAACACCTTACGAAATACACACTCGAAGATATCGCAGCAATTTCAAATGGTGAAGCCTCTTGGCCAGCCGCCAGAAAATAACTGAATTTTTCGTCTGCTTTAACTAGCTACATTTTCCTAGGATTTCCTTGAAGTCATCTGGGGTCTGCGCGTCGAACTGCATCTGCGCGCCTGTCACAGGATGCTCAAATTTCAAAGTCATCGCGTGCAACATTGGTCGGGGCGAAGAGAGCACGCTGCGAGCACCGCCGTAAACAACATCACCAACCACACTGTGTCCGAGTGCCGCCAAGTGAACGCGAATTTGATGCGTGCGCCCAGTTTCTAATCCGCATTCAAGAAGTGAGCAACTAACAGGGATTGAAAAAACTTGGCGCACTTCATAATTCGTGCGAGCAGTTTTACCACCGGCAACCACGGCCACTTTTGTTGGGTCTCGTTGATCGCGGCCAAGAGGCGCATCAATCACACCACTGGGTGCACCCATCTCGCCCCACACAAGAGTTAAATATCTACGCACAACAACTCGGCGCGAGAGCGCATCAACTAAAGAGTCATACGCCCGAGCGGTTCGAGCCATCACCATCAGTCCGGTTGTTCCTGCGTCAAGACGATGCACTACACCAGGTCGAAATGCATCGCCGACTGAAGCGATTTCGGGATAGATCGCCAGTACTGCGTTAACCAATGTGCCTGTCGGGTTGCCTGCGCCTGGGTGAACGACTATTCCCGCCTGCTTGTTGATCACAATTACATCATCATCAACATAAACAACATCAACTTTAATATTTGGCTCGGCTGCAGGTAATTGTTTTTCTGGGAGCATTGACAGATCAATAACGATGCGTTGTCCTTCTGAAACTTTTATCTTGCCAGCCTTGACCACGACATCATCCAGAAGCACGGCACCAACATCAATGATTTGCGAAGCCATTGAGCGTGGAATATCTGCAACCAAAGAGATCACCCGATCTACTCGCTGCCCAGCTAGTGATGCGACAATCGTTTCTTGAATTATCCGCCGTACCGAATTATCGGTCATGATCGCGCTCTAGTCATGAACGCGCCCAAAATCAAAAATCCTGCGCCAATTGTTACGGCCGAATCGGCAACATTAAAAACGGGAAACCACTGCAGATCAATAAAATCCACAACGGAACCGCCCATCCATCCGCCATCTCTAAACAGCCGATCCAATATATTTCCAGTTGCACCACCGACAAGCAAACCTGTGCCAATAACTGTGGCTAATATTTTTGCATCACGCAACGACATCAACAGACCGATGACGACAAAGATTGCCAAAACTCCGATTATCCGGCCGACTCCTTGTCCTTGCGAGAACGCCATTCCCGAATTAAATACAAGATTAAATTGCAGCGTCCAAAATAATTTGACGACTTTGCCGTCACTTAATGTGTTTAGCACCCACTGTTTTGTCAACTGATCAGCAACTACCACCGCCAAAATTAACCAATACGCGATTGCTTTTGATGCATTTTTATTTGCAGCAACATCGCTCATTGCAACACTCGATTGAACAGCGAAACCTTAATAAGAACCTATTCCGCCAGCGCGCTCTTGCACAAGTTCTGTAGTCCAAGGCAATGCCTTTAATCGCTCACGAGGAATCGGTAATCCAGATCTACTTGAATATCCGTAATCGCCGGTTTCGATTCGCTTGAGCGCATCGTCGATTTCTTCAACCGTCTGACGTGCCGAAGCCGAAAGTGTTAAGTCGCGTTCGCGTTCTACAACCATGGTGTCGCCTTCGCCGCCTTCATCGTCAAACTGAACATCACCCATCTCTGAGTTTTCGACGATCGCATTTGCTTCGCTTTCGAGACGATCGGCCTGACCAAGTAAGTTTCGTCGCTCGGTTCGCAACATTTCGCGCTGCGAAATAAGAAATTCAATGTTGAACTCTTTGGTTGGTGTAATTCCATCTTGCATCACGCCCTTGATAATTGGTGGCTTAGGCGGCGCAACAGGCTTTCGATGTAACTCAATCTCTGCCAAACGCTCTGCTTCGCGCGCTGCCAACTTTGCGGCCTTCTCAGCCTCGCGGGCCTGTTTTGCAAGTTGCTTTTCTTTTTCTTTAGCAATACGCAATGCCAACCGCTCAGCAAGTTGATCTGCTTTCAGTTTTGCTCGTTCTTTGGCTAGGCGAATTGTTTCTTTTTGCTTTTCTTTTAACGCTCGCGCTTTAGCAACCGCTGCCGCTCGCTTTTGGATTTCACGCTGCCGTTTTACAGCTTTAATTTGAGCTAGACGGGCCTTGATTTCAAGCTTCTTCTTCAACTCAAGTTTCTTCTTCAACTCAAGTTTCTTCTTCAACTCAAGTTTCTTCTTCAACTCAAGTTTCTTCTTCAACTCAAGTTTCTTCTTCAACTCAAGTTTCTTCTTCAACTCAAGTTTCTTCTTCAGATCAAATTTCTTCTTCAACTCAAGCTTCTTCTTCAGATCGAGTTTCTTCTTGAGATCAAGCTTCTTCTTCAACTTGAGTTTCTTCTTCAGATCGAGTTTCTTCTTGAGTTCAAGCTTCTTCTTCAACTCAAGTTTTTTCTTTAACTCAAGTTTCTTCTTTAAAACCGTCTTCGCCTTGGTGCCAGTCTGTTTCTTCGCAGGTTTCTTTTTTGGCAAAGATTTCTTTTTACTCATCTTTTTTGAGCTAGATTTCTTGCTCTTTTTTGAGCTAGATTTTTTGCTTTTTTTTGACGACGCCTTACTCTTGGAACCCACGATATTCACCTCTCAAGCAAATCCAGTTGAGGATTTCGCCTATTTGACTAGGTTACGGTAGCGGATTTGAAGGCGTAAACGAGTCAATTTCTTCGGAAACCGAGACGAACATGTCATCTTGAGGTCTGGACACTTGTTGTACAACTTCTTGCGAAGCCAAAGTCGACACAGACGCAACAAGTTTTTTCTTAGGGGCTGAGTTCTTCTTTTTTGCTACTTTCTTTGCAACTTTCTTCTTAGAGGTTTTTTTAACTGATTTTTTTACAGCTTTCTTGGTGGCACTCTTTTTAGCCGAAGATTTTTTCTTTTTCGGCGCCGACTTTTTCTTAGCCGATTTTTTTGACTTTTTAGTCGCTTTCTTTTTTTTCGAAGCCATTTTGACTACCTCACGCTCGTTCTGTTATTTGATAGGACCTTATCGCCTAGATGCTAGTGCATCAACTCAACGAATATCGGTACACCATCCAAATCAAAATTTGAAGGTTGCGATTCAACGAATGCAACTTCGGTGGCAAGAGTCTCGGTCTTAATTGTCTCAATGTGATTGGAAATTTGAGACCTGATTACTTCAGGCAGTCCAAGTTGCAACTTAATTCGATCTGAAACATCTAAACCTGACTCGCGTCGCTGTTGCTGTATCAGTCTGATCAAATCGCGCGATACTCCTTCGGCCTCAAGATCTGGAGTTAAGTCAATATCCAAAACAACTACACCTTCAGAATTGCTGAGTTTTGCACTTGCACCAGCACTCTTTGGTACGAGTTTCAATTGATACTCGCCTTCAAATAGGTCGATTGATCCAGCAGTAACAATATTTCCGTTGCGCTTCCAGTCACCTTTTTTTACGGCAACTATTACTTTTTGGGTATCTACACCAAGTCTCGGACCAGCAACACTTGGCACAACTTGCAATTCGAATGCAGCGACTGACGAAACATCGTCCGTGAATTCAACTTTGCGAACATTTACTTCATCGGCGATCACATCAACAAAGTCTTTTAGTGCAGACGAATCAGCGGTTGCAACCGTCAAGCTCGCAAGTGGCAGTCTGGCTCGGCGACCATGAACCTTGCGCAATGAAAGCGTTGTTGAACATACATCGCGTACTCGATCCATCAATGCGACCAATGCGTCGTCTTGACGCAAACCCTCCGTAGTTGGCCAAGCCTGAAGATGCACACTTCGCTCACCAGTTAGCCCACGAAAAATTTGCTCGGTGACCAGTGGCAGAACAGGGGCGGCAATACGAGTTAAGAAGTGCAACACGGTATGCAACGTATTGATTGCGGCGGTGTCTCCAGACCAAAACCGGTCTCGGCTACGACGGATATACCAATTCGTAAGAACATCTAGAAACACGCGAATCTCGGCGCATGACGCGAATAAATCATTTTTGTCGAAGCTTTTCGTCGTTGCAGTTATTAAATCGCGCAGTTTTGCGATTATGTATCGATCCAAAACATTTTCGCTGCTTGTGTCAACCTTGCCGAATAACGATTCAGCATTTGCGTAAAGAGTCAAAAAATACCAACTATTCCAAAGTGGCAACATCACTTGACGCACAGTGTCGCGCATGCCATCTTCGGTGACTGCAAAATCTGCTCCACGCAAAATTGATGAAGATAGCAAATACCAGCGCATCGCATCTGCGCCGTGGCTATCAAACACCTTCATCGGGTCTGGATAATTGCGCAAACTCTTTGACATCTTTGCGCCATCTTCACCCAAGACGATGCCGTGACTTACACAATTCAAAAATGCAGGTCGATCAAATAATGCAGTGGCTAAGACATGCAACGTATAAAACCATCCGCGCGTCTGTCCGATGTACTCAACAATGAAATCGCCCGGATAGTGATTTTCAAACCACTCCTGGTTCTCAAATGGATAATGCACTTGCGCGAACGGCATCGATCCACTTTCAAACCAGCAATCTAAAACTTCTGGGACACGGCGCATCATCGACTTGCCAGATGGATCATCTGGATTCGCACGGACAAGTTGATCGATCTCTGGGCGGTGCAACTCTTGAATGTCTACTCCAAAGTCGCGGCGCAATTCTTCAAGACTGCCGTAAACATCAATACGCGGAAAGTCTGCGTCATCGCTTCGCCACACCGGAATTGGTGAACCCCAAAAACGATTACGACTAATTGTCCAGTCGCGCGCATTTTCAAGCCACTTTCCAAAACTGCCATGCTTCAAATGATCGGGCACCCAAGTTACTTGTTCGTTTAGTTCAACCATCCGGTCCTTTATTGCAGTCACTTTTACAAACCACGAACCAACCGCTTTATAAATTAATGGCTTACCAGTACGCCAGCAGTGCGGGTATGCATGGTCATAAGTTTCATGGCGTACTACGACGCCGCGGTCTTTCAACATCCGAATGATCGCAGGATTGGCATCAAACACAAGTTGACCTTCAAAGTCTTTGACTTCAGCGGTAAAACATCCACGCGAATCAACTGGAACAACTAGCCCAATATTTTCGTCTTGGCAAACGCGTTGGTCGTCTTCACCGAAACCTGGCGCAAGATGCACTACCCCGGTCCCGTCTTCGGTAGTTACGAAATCACCTGCGATAACACGAAAAGAATTTGCATGATCCGAAAAATAATCAAACAACGGTTTGTAGGTACGTCCAACTAACTCAGCACCTTTAAGGGTTGACAAAATTTTAGGATCAGGGAACTCGCGCACATAGGCACTCAACCGATCGGCAGCGATAATTAATTTGCGACCGCCATCTTGGATCACTGCATAGTCAACATCAGGAGAAACAGCAAGCGCCAAATTTGACGGCAATGTCCAAGGAGTTGTTGTCCACGCAAGAATAAACTCGCCAGTTAAGAGTTCAAACGCAACCGTGAGTGCAGGATCTTGCACTTGTCGATAGGCGTCATCCATTCGAGTTTCAGTGTTTGAAAGTGGTGTTTCAAGCGCCCACGAATATGGCAGAACTCGAAAACCTTCGTAGATCAATCCCTTATCCCATAATTTCTTGAACGCCCACATCACGCTCTCCATATATGGAGTGTCAAGAGTTTTGTAATCGTTCTCGAAGTCGACCCATCGCGCTTGACGGGTTACATATCGCTCCCAGTCGCTGGTGTATTGCAGAACCGAACTTCGGCAATATTCGTTGAACTTATCAATGCCATAATCAGTGATGGCTTGACGCCCCGAGATCTTGAGTTGTCGTTCTGCCTCTGCCTCAGCAGGAAGACCATGGCAATCCCAGCCGAAGCGTCGATCAACGCGTTGACCACGCATCGTGCGATAGCGCGGCACTGCATCTTTAACAAAACCTGTCAGTAAGTGTCCGTAATGAGGCAGGCCGTTTGCAAACGGTGGTCCGTCATAAAAAACAAACTCATTATCTCCATTGGGTCCAGCACCGTGCAACGCGAGTGACGCGTCAAAAGTTTGATCTTGCTTCCAATACTCAAGAGTCTTTGACTCAAGTAACGGAAAATTAGGTTGTGGCTCTACTTGCGGGTATGACATTTGAGAACTAGCAGTTCAAGATCATGCCCTGCACAACAATTTGCAGGAATAACAACACAACAAGTGCAGAGAAATCGATTGCTCCTGTGCGCGGCATTCTTCTGCGGACTGCACTAAGCACTGGCTCAGTAAATCTGCCAATAAAATATGAAACTTGTGCAACTATCCCACCACTTGTGGCCGGAAACCATGAGAGTACCACTCGCACGATGATCATCATTATAAAAATTGAGACTGCGTTACATAACAGACCTGAAATTGGATTTGACATAGTTGGGTGACTGAATTGTACTAGCCGCGCGTTACTCGCCCAAGTGGTGGCTTCATCGTGAAAACACCAGTGCTGGTCTTCTCGATTGACCCACCTGCAAACATTGCCACACCGCTGGCGAAATCAACTACTCGGCGCATGATTTTTGGCTCAGTTTCTCGAACATCAATTATCACTGGAACACCGCGCTTAAAATGATCAACAATTTCTATTGCATCTTCATAAGTCTCTGGATACACGGTTACTGGTTCGGACGAAATCGGTAACGGACGAACACTCGCATCTTGGCGGTTGCCCATCGTGGGGCGCAATGTCAGACCAGAATCACTCTGTTCTTGCTGTCTGCGCATTCCGGCGCTAACACTTTGATCGTCATAAGTGTCCGAAAAATCATTATTGCGATTGTTCTCGATGCGTCGCTGAGGTTGGCGAGGATTATTTCGTTGCGGTCCGCGTTGCCGTGGATCAAACTCATGATCATCTTGAATCTGGTCGTCGTAATAGTCATAAGACTCATCGTTGCCCAGTCCCAGGTAGTCCATCGCTTTACGAAACATTGACATACACGAAGTTTACTTGTATATGGCTCAAAATCGAGGTAATACATCCCCCGTAAATTAGCCGTTTGTTTGGCTTTGATTAAACGATTGCTCGCCTCTAGTTCAAAATCTCGTGCCGAAAAGTGCAGAACCGATGCGCACGGCCGTAGAACCTTGTTCAACCGCGATTTCGAAGTCTCCAGTCATACCCATACTTAATTGTTTGAGTCCAAGATCGTTCGCAATCTCATGAACTAATCGAAACGCAGATCGAGTTTGTATTGGATCATTATTCGTTGGCCCGACTGTCATCAATCCAATTACATCCAGCCCGCTGCTCACGGCCGTTGCCAACAACTTTGCAACCTCGCTCGGCTCGCATCCACCTTTGTCTGGCTCATTGGTTGAATTTACTTGCAGCATTATTTGAACTGCCGTGACACGCGTTGCGACATCACTGCGTTTTGCAATTTCGTTAATCAACGAAACCCGATCGACGCTCTCCCAAATATCAACAAGATCAATAAGCGCTCTAATCTTGTTACTCTGCAACCTCCCGATGAAATGTAACGGCAACCGTTGATGCTCTGAAAGTTCACGGGTTTTAACAATTACCTCTTGCGCGTAATTCTCTCCTACTCCATCACAGCCAGTTGAGAATGCACCGAGCAAGGCAGTGACATCAAATGACTTAGTAACCGCGATCAACTTAACTTTTTCACCGCCAGCATTAGCGATGCGAGTACGAATCTGGGCCACACGCTCAGCCAAAAACTCTAAATTTGGGGCATTCATGTCGTCACCGACACGCAGAATTATTTCAGAAAAGACGGAAGGTCGTCGTCATCATCGGAGTTGACTAGGGGGTCAGACCCACCAAACAAGTCTTTGAGTCGACCATTCTTTGCTTCTGGTCGAGTTGATCTGGTTGATGAAATTGGTCGACCATCTGATCGCGTTGTGGATTTACCGACGTTGCCATCCCATCGGTCAAAACCTGCGGCAACAACGGTGATCCGAACTTCGTCATTAATATCGTCGTCGATAACCAAACCATGAATTATGTTTGCGTCTTGATGCGCAACTCCCCGCAAAATTTCCATTGCGTTGGTGACTTCAAACAATCCAACATTTGATGGTCCAGTAATATTTACAATCAATCCACGAGCACCTTCAAGCGAAGCTTCAAGAAGCGGCGAATTGATGGCGGCGTTTGCTGCAATGATTGCACGATTCTCGCCAGTCGCAGCACCAGTGCCCATCAATGCGGTTCCTGCATTTGCCAGAACAGTCTTGACATCAGCGAAGTCTGTATTAATCAAACCAGGTGTCGTAATCAACCCAGTGATTCCGGCAACACCCTGCAATAAAACATCATCTGCTTTTTTGAACGCTTCAAGCAAAGAAGTTTTCTCCGTTGAAAGCGTGATTAACCGCTCGTTGGGTATCACTACCAAAGTGTCAACTTTGTCTTTGAGTGCAAGAATACCTGCGTCCGCCTGCACTGCTCTGCGTCGACCTTCAAATGCGAATGGCCGCGTAACAATCGCAACAGTAAGTGCGCCTTCTGCCCTAGCAATCTCGGCAACGATCGGTGCGGCGCCTGTTCCAGTTCCTCCACCTTCACCTGCGGTAATGAACACCATGTCAGCGCCAGCGACGACTTCTTGTATTTCGTCTCGATGCTGTTCGGCAGCTTGACGACCTACTTCTGGATCTGCACCTGCACCTAATCCACGAGTTAACTCACGACCAATGTCAATCTTGATGTTTGCATCGCTCAGCAATAATTGCTGAGCATCAGTATTGATCGCAACAAATTCAACGCCTCTCATTCCGGAGTCCATCATCCGATTAATCGCGTTTACGCCACCGCCACCGACACCGATCACTTTGATTACTGCAAGATAATTTTGAGGCTGACCAGCCATTTAGGATAAACCCCCGAAAATTGACATCTGATACATACTGCCACATTTAGCGAGATGAGACAATCATCTACAACATGTCTAGGCGTAGCCAATAAAGTCTCTACTTTGACTGGACGGTTGGTATGTCTGGGTTGGTCAAATCAATGAAAATTATTTGTTTGGCATCTTGTCGACGCAGTAGCACTACCAGAGATATCAATTTATTCTGCACATCCTGAGGCGGTCCAAAGTTGACAAGCGTCCCAGAACGCAGTGTCATCACTAATTGATTCGGCCCACCTGTACCAACATTCAAGACAACCTCTGAAAGTTCTGTGGGTAAACCTGTTGCCAATTGGGCTGCAGCACGATAAATATCTCCAGCACTGACGCCAGCCTCAAGGTTGGGGCCAACACCCGTGATTTGTAAATATTCTGTCGGCTGTCCAGACTCAACTGCCAATACGCGTCCTTGGGAGTCAACAATTCGAGCACTGTTGTCGCTACCGACAAACCAAGCGACTGGAACTCGCTCAGCGACCTCAATCAAGATCAGTGACGGTAAAAATTTTTGAACCCTCACGGTCTCAACCCAAGGATCTACTAATAGTCGACTCTCTGCATCTCGAGTATCAACTGTAAGTAGAGGCTTACCTATCAGCGAATTCTTGACTGATTCTAGAAGATCCTTATTAATATATCGATTGCCTTCAACTTCAATTTGACGAACACCAATAAGTGGCGACGAAAGAATAACTAAAGCAAGCACAACAAACAGCCCGATTGCTACTAACGCGAGTATCAGCGTTGATACTTTGGTCCGTTTTTTTTTAAAGCCTGTGTCAGCAGAATCACCTAAACGTAAATCATCAATCAACACACTCGGGTCAGACGTTGGGGCAATGTTTACCGATTGAGTTATGGCATCAATTGGAAAAGTGACATCAGTTGGTAGACGCAATTCTGCGTCAATAATAATTATTCGATCAGAGTCATCTTTAGCAATTTTGAGAATTGTGCCAGAAACCTCGCCTGCGGCAGGATCAACAGAAGATTCTGTCGGATTTGATTTCGTCAAAAAATCAGCACTCGCAGTATTGCTAGTTGCAGCGCTAGTTGCAGCGCTAGTTGCAGCGCTAGTTGCAGCGCTAGTTGCAGCGCTAGTTGCATCACTTGTAGGAGTTTCGGTATTGAATTTAAATTCGGTTTGATCATTAACAGGTTCTGCGAATAGATCTTCATCAATGTGTACATCTGGTCTGACAACTCGCAAATTGCTAATTGGAGTTTCGTTGCCTTCGAACGCATCTTTAAGTTCCGCTAAAACATTTTCTGGCAGTCGTTCAGAAATAGTGGGGATCGGAATTGAAAGATCGGCTCCAGTAGTGACTCCAAATGCTTCGTCTAACTGAGTACCAACTTTTCTTAGGCTCAAAGTTGGCGCTCCGGCATCTGCGCTAACTGCTGTTGGGAAACCAATGAGTCTAATTTCGCTGCGCAGTTCGACACCGTGCGATTCAAATACTCGTTGGCGCACAAAAGTCATCAGTTCTACAACGTCATCAGCGCTGCCACCCTCATCTGCCTGAATGAAATTTGCGTGTTTGTCTGAGACTGATGCAGAATGAATTCGATATCCGCGCAGTCCAAGACCATCAATTAGTTCGCCTGCAGCAGTTACCCCTGCAACTGGATTCACGAATACTGAGCCAGCATTTTGTCCCCCTGGCTGGTTCTCTCTTCGCCATTTCACAATCTCTGATATTCGACCTTGACTAATAATTGTGTCACCCCAGCTGAGACGTAAAGTTGCCGAGATCACGATGTGCTCATCTGCCAAATCTGATCCTCTGAATCTCAAACCTAAGTTGGCTGCCGAAACATTTGCTTCGATTCCGCGCTCAAGATGAAACAGTCGCACACTCAACAACGAAGCAATCATGTCAGCGCCATGGCCACCAGCGTTCATTCGCACTGCTCCGCCGATTGAACCCGGAACCCCAACGGCCCATTCGAATCCAGTTAGGCCATGATGCACACTTTGCCGAGCAAGAACTGGCAGAGGTGCCATTGCTCCAGCAATAACAATCGGTGTTTCTCCTGGCGTCGGCAAACTTATTAATTCTGCGAATGGCCCAAGAGAGACTGCGATGCCGCGAAAACCACTGTCACTGACGAGCATGTTGCTACCGCGACCAACTACTACTACTGGTACACGAATTTTTGTCAACGCCCGAGATAGCGCGTACAAGTCTTCAACATTAATCACGCGCATGAATAATGCCGCTTTACCGCCGACTCGATAAGTCGTATACGGCCCGAGCGGTTCATTCTCGGTAACCCGATCACCCAACAAAGACGCGAGGCGCGCGAGTTCTTTATCGCTCACATAGTTGATGTCCGTTATCACTTGCTCACCCCTGCTTACGCAAAATTAATTCGGATGGCAGCGTAGAAATATCTCCACATCCCATTGAAATGCAAAGATCACCAGATTTGAGTTGATCATCCAAAAAGTCGACGAGTTGATCGCGTGTTGCTTTGTACACAACATTGGCATCTGGATGTGCCAAAACTATCGCATCCACAACAAGCTGACCAGTTACTCCAGCAATTTCAGATGTGCCTGATGCATAGATATCAGTAACAACTATCAGATCAGCCCCAACGAAAGCATTTGCGTAAAGACCAGAAATTAACGACATTCGGTTAAATCGATTTGGCTGGAACACTGCCACAATTCGGCTCCAAGTATCAGAACCATCGCGGGCGCCCGCAAGGACGGCAGAAATTTCATTTGGTAAGTGTGCATAGTCATCTACGAATGTGATGCCACGAGTTGTGCCGTGATGCTCAAAGCGTCTTGCAACACCACCAAATTTAGCTAATGCAGTCACGGCGTTAGTGAAACTTGCACCAAGTTGCATTGCCATAGCAAGTGCCCCCATGGCATTGCGCACATTGTGAATACCGCGTAAGGGGATTGTCACATTGCCGAGTACTTCAATCTCTGATTTACCTCGCGCAATTTTGTTTTTAGAGACTGTGAAACTTGCTGAACCCAAATTAAATAAAATATTGTCGGCAAAAAAGTCTGCGCGCGGCGAACTAACAGCGGCATCTTTGTCATCAGCATGCAGTGAAGCCGAATAAGTAACGGCACCATATTTCGTGGCAATTTCTGCGCAAATCGGGTCATCAATACACAGCACTTTCGGGCCAGAGATCTTTTGAATAAATTTGGCAAAACTTTCGCCGATTGCAGCAAAAGTTTGAAAATTATCCAAATGATCAATATCAATATTTGTCAAAATAGCACCCGCGAGTGGCAGTTGGATGTGAGTTGAATCACTCTCGTCTGCTTCAACTACGAATAGATCACTGCCGGTCCAATGAGCGCCGCGGCCAAAGTCAATTACATCGCCACCGATTAAATAACTTGGATCCAATTTTGCTTCAATCAAAATAGCTGTCAGCATCGACGAAGTTGTGGTCTTTCCGTGAGTACCGGCGACGCCAATACTTTTTGCTGTTTTGCAAATAGCGCTTAAAATTTCTGCTCTTGAAAGAACTCGTATTTGTAATTCGTGTGCTTGAGTATATTCAATATTGCTTGCCAATATCGCCGGAGAACCAGTAACCGCGTCACAACCAGATACAGCAGAGCGGTCATGGCCAATATTGATTTTTATTTTTAAACGTCGTAAACGCTGGATTATCTCGGCCTGTTTAACATCGCTGCCAGAAACATCGTGACCCATTTCGGCAAGCACCGTTGCCACAGCCGACATACCAGGGCCGCCGACCCCGATCACATGGATTCTCCGAGGTTCAGAAAGATCGAACTTTTCTGCGTCGCCAACAACATCTTCAACTAACTGAACTAATTTGTTATCCCGATGCACTTCTCCGGCGATTCGTGAAGACTTTGACATCATCACAAGTTTATTTTTATTGTTGATCAAATCAGAGATTATTTCGGCAATTGCCTTTGGATCGAGTTTTGACTCGTCTAGAACCAGCGCTCCGCCTGAGTCTGCCAGCCACTTGGCATTAAAAAATTGGTGATTCTCTGCTGACTGCGGCCATGGGATGAGCACGCTGGCTCGACCAACAGTTGCTAATTCAGCGATCGTGCTGGCACCTGCACGAGACACGACTAGATCGCTTGCAGAATAAATATCCTCCATCGCATTTGTGTTGGCAAGGCGCTTGTATGTGATTTGCGCACCTGCGACCAACAACGGGACTTGCTCGTTCAAAAATCTGTCGCCAGTTAAATGAATAATACATAAATCATTTTTATTGTTATTTTGCTCGACGACTAATTTTGCAACTGCGTTTAAGAATGATGAACCGAGCGAGCCACCGACGAACGCAATAACTTTGCGCCCTAGTGGCAAACCGAGTCGCGTTAACGCCGCATCCCTGGTTGCATCAAGATCTAATTTGCGCAGCAGTCGGCGCACTGGAGCGCC
>CAMATY010000001.1 GCA_945861325.1 Ferrithrix thermotolerans DSM 19514 | reverse complement strand
GGACATTTAAAACTCGACCGCTTGATTTGTATTTTTGATGACAATGCAATCACGATTGATGGATCAACTTCACTCTCGAGCTCGGATGATGTTGCGAAACGATTCTCGAGTTACGGATGGAATGTAATGCAACTGGGTGAAATCGCCGATGACATGGACGCCCTTGAAGATGCATTGATTACGGCTCGGTCAAATCTCGGTGCACCGACCTTGTGCATCTTGAAGTCTCACATTGGTTCACCATCGCCTGATTTCACAGATAGCCATGAAGCGCACGGCAACCCGTTCAACGCCAGTCATGTCTCGGCGACGAAAAAAGTGATGCAGATTCCTGACGTGCCGTTTTGGGCTCCACAAGAAATTGTTGACGCTATTCGTGAGAACGCTGCGAGGCGCGGTGCAGAGTTGGTTTCAAGTTACGACAGCGACATGGCATCAATGAGCGAGAGTTATTTATGGGACGCAGCCTGGAACACGCCGAAGTCATCCTCATTTAGTTCGCTACTACCAAGTTATGACGCGACTGCAAATTTTGCGACGAGACAAATTATTCAAAAGGCGCTGGATGCATCTCTGCCGGCATTGCCTGGTTTAATTTCAGGCTCAGCAGATTTAACAGGCAATACAGGGACGAAACTCTCGAAGCAGATCGCGCAAAGTGCAACTGCGCCAGATGGACGCCAAATCTACTTTGGAATTCGTGAACACGCAATGGGCGCGGCGATTGTTGGTATGGCACTGCACGGTGGAGTTCTGCCAGTTGCAGGTACTTTCTTTGTGTTTGCCGACTACATGCGCCCAGCAATTCGCCTTGCCGCGATTTCTCGTGCGAAATGTATTTTCATTTTTACTCACGATTCTGTTGGTGTCGGTGAAGATGGACCAACTCATCAACCAGTTGAACAACTTGCGTCATTGCGAGCGATACCTGGCTTGCAAGTAATTCGTCCCGCAGATCCAAATGAAACGATCGCTGCGTGGTGTGCCGCAGTTGATCACGACGGACCCACTGCTTTAATTCTTTCGCGACAAAATGTGCCGAGTGTTACCGATGGATCAGCAGTTGATAAAGGTGCTGGAGTCGTTCGCGACTGCAACGCAAGACCCGATCTGATTTTGGTAGCCACAGGGAGCGAAGTCGGGTTGTGTCTAATTGCAGGCGAAGAGTTAACCAAAACTGGCAAACAGGTTCGCGTGGTCTCAATGCCAAGTTGGGATCGGTTTGAGCGCCTGAACAAAGATCAGCAACAAAATGTATTTCCTAATCAAGTACCAGTCCTTTCTGTCGAGGCAGGCGTGACCATGGGCTGGGAGAAGTACGCCGATCAGACAATTGGTATCAATCGTTTTGGAACTAGCGCACCTGGCGCAATCGCCCTTGACAGATTAGGGATAAACCTTGAGGCCGTATTGAGTGCGAGCAATCAACTAATTGCTAGTTTTAAAAATAATGAGTGACCGACTTAAGCGTTTATTCGATGAACACGGTCAGAGTCCGTGGCTTGACAATCTCAAACGCAGTTACATCACGACAGGCGAATTGAACCGTGTTCGCGAATCTGGAATTCGCGGCCTGACTTCAAATCCAACTATTTTTCAAAAAGCAATACAAGGTTCTGATGAATACACAAAACAGTTCAAATCTCTAATCGCGACGAAAACGAGCACACTTGATAGTTACTGGGGACTCGTGTTGGAAGACATCAACGGAGCGTTAGACGCGTTTGAACCGCTATATCAAAGCTCTGGTGGACTTGATGGCTTTGTAAGTGTCGAAGTTGACCCGAATCTTGCGCACCAAGGCGCAGAAACCTTAGATGCAGGCCGAAAGTTGCATCAGCGAATTAATCGCGACAACGTGATGATCAAAATTCCCGCAACCGTTCAGGGTGTACCAGCGATTCGTTCGATGATTAGTGAAGGAAGAAATGTCAATGTCACTTTAATTTTTAGTTTGGACCGTTATCAGGATGTGATGAACGCCTATATCGACGGTCTAGAGATATTGCAGTTAGAGCACCCTGCCAAAGTTGCCCAAGTGGCCAGCGTTGCAAGTTTTTTCATATCTCGTGTTGATACTGAGATTGATCGTCAGTTGCAAGCCAACGGCAGTGATGGCGCGATTGCATTATGTGGGACTGCAGCGATCGCTCAAGCCAAACTCGCCTATCAAATGTTCGAGCAGACTTTCTCAGGCGCGCGCTGGGAAAAACTCGCGGCTTTGGGGGCTCATGTGCAGCGTCCACTGTGGGCTTCAACTTCAACGAAAAACGTCAAATACCCCGACACTCTTTATGTTGATCAATTGATCGGACCAAATACGGTCAACACACTTCCTGATACAACTGTTGAGGCGTTCAGTGACCACGGCAATTTAAGCACGACAATTAATCAAGGTTTAGACCAAGCGCATTGGCAATGGTCACAACTCGCAGAATTTGGCGTTGATGTTGCTTCGGTCGCAGCGCAACTGGAGCACGAGGGTGTTTCATCGTTTCGAAAAAGCTTTGATGAATTACTTTCTGTGTTGGATGCAAAGGCAGTAGAACTTACTTAATGTCAAAGCCAGAGATCTCGAGCGACAGCGAGATTGCTGCCGTTGTTGAGCAACTTACCTCTGCGGTTTTAGATAAAAACAACGCCACCAAATTTGATCGAAAACAAATTACCGAGATGCTGACTTCGGCTCTACAACTCGCGCGTGACAAGCCGAATACTTTGAATCTAAAAATTGCCAATGCGGCTCTGACCGAAATGCGTGAGGCTTTCGCAATGTTTGCGCCATATACCGAACGAAAAAAAGTCACAATTTTCGGATCCGCACGAACGACGAAAGATGATCCGCTATATAAATTGACCGAGCAGGTTGCCAAGGCTTTAGCCGACGACGGTTGGATGGTCGTCACGGGTGCTGGACCAGGAATTATGGAAGCCGGAATGTCTGGTGCTGGTCGTGAGATGTCAATTGGGGTGAGTATTCGCCTGCCGTTTGAAACTTCTGCAAATCCGATTATCGCGGGCGATGACAAATATGTCTCGATGCGATATTTCTTTACCCGAAAACTTATGCTAGTTAAAGAATCGCATGCATTCATTTGTATGCCTGGCGGCTTCGGCACTCTTGACGAGATGTTTGAATTGTTGACTTTATTACAGACAGGCAAGGGAAACCCCGTGCCGCTCGTGTTGCTTGACCTGCCTGGTGATCCGTTCTGGTCAAGTGTTGACACCTTCGTCAGGACATCGCTGTTGCCGCGCAATCTCGTTTCCGAATCAGATCTGGCTTTATATCACGTGGCTGCTGGAGTCACCGAAGCAGTTACTGAGATAGGCAATTTCTATAGCAACTATCACTCAATGCGAATTGTTGGTAAGAAGATCGTTTTGCGGGTTAAAAATCAAGTTACTGATTCGCTACTGCGCGAATTGAATTTGAAGTTCGCGGATCTTTGCGAGTCGGGTCGCATTGAGCGAATAGAACCAACATCTCCAGAGACTACAGATCATGACAACTTAGACAAGTTTCGCATCGCGTTCGCATTTGCAAGACGAGATTTTGGTGGATTGCGAAGCCTGATAGATCTGCTCAACAGCAGTTCTCATCAAGTTAGTTAACGCTGATCGTCACGATTCGCTGATCAGCAAAGCTATTGCTTTTTCAATTGCGCGTCGAGCCTGTGTCAGCGTGCGTTCAATTTCTGGTCGCTTTGATTCTCCAAGAGCGTGAGCGTCCTTGAGTGCAGCGAGAGATCGATCGGCAAGTGTCTCTGAAATATTGCGAAGTTGTTGAACGATCTCTTGATTCTTTTCGGCTGAATTTTGCATGATGCAACAAGTATGCCATTAGCCTGCATCGTCGTGTCAGAACTTGAAGAACTTCATGAGTGGATTAGTTTCGCCGACCCAGACCTAGAACAAACTTGGATGATTGACGCAACTTTCTTGCGCTCAAACTGGACATGCATTTATGGCAACGGATGCCAAGGAATTCTCGACGAGGCAGACCCAACGTTGCACCAAGGATGCTGCAGTTACGGTGCTCATTTCATTGACAAAGAAGATCTCGCATCAGTCAAGCGAAGTGTTAAACGACTCAAGCCGGAGCATTGGCAGAACTTCGATCGCGGTCAGCAAGGAAAGTGGCTAGGTAAAGAACAAGACGGCTCAGATATCACAACGTCGTATAAAGGTGCATGCATCTTTCATAATCGCCCTGACTTTGAAGGCGGAATGGGTTGTGCATTTCATGTTGCTGCGACACAAGAGGGCGAACGACCAATGGATTGGAAGCCAGATGTTTGCTGGCAAGTACCACTTCGATTAGAGCAGCACGAAGAAGATGAAGATCACATTCTTTCAATAGTGCGCGAGTGGAAGCGTCGTGATTGGGGCGACGGTGGACACGATTTTGATTGGTGGTGTACCGATGATTCGGCAGCATTTGTTGGCTCGCGTCCCGTCTATAAATATCTAAAAGACGAATTAATTGAGTTGTGCGGCGATGAGATCTACGACATGATCGTCAAACAACTACAAAAGCCACGCACAACATTTTTGCCGCACCCACAAGTGCGCAACAAAAAAACCGTTAAAAAAACTAAATAACTTTATTTGTTAGTTTTGCCGGATTTGCGGCGATCTTCAAGCGACAAGTAGCGCTTTCTGATTCGGATGTTCGTCGGAGTTACTTCGACAAGTTCATCGTCGGCAATCCATTGAATTCCCGACTCAAGCGTGTGGGTAATCGGAGTGGCGAGTTTTGGCCCGTCGTCGTGACTGTGCGTTCTGATGTTTGTCATTTCTTTAGCACGAACTGCATTTACTACCATTTCATCATCGCGTGAGTTCTCGCCTACGACCATTCCTTCATAAACTTCGACGCCAGGAGCAACAAACAGCGTTCCGCGAAGTTGCAAATTATCTAATGCATAGGCAGTCGTAGAACCCTTTCGGTCGGCAATCATTGCGCCACCTAAGCGGTGTGGCAAATCGCCAGCCCACGGCATGTAGCCATCCAAGCTTTGGTGAAGTAATGCTGTGCCACGAGTAACCGTGAGCAGTAAAGATCTAAACCCTATTAGACCACGAGACGGTGCTTGAAAACTAACGATCGTTCGACCGCTGTCGCCTGGTTCAAGATTTGTGACGCGACCTTTGCGAGGGGCAAGTGCCTGCGTGACTGCGCCAACATATTCGTCTGGCACGTCGATTGTTCCGGCTTCGAGTGGCTCATGCTTTTTGCCATCAATCTCTTTAGTGATTACTTCTGGACGACTGACTTGAAGCTCATACCCTTCGCGACGCATGTTTTCAATCAGCACCGCTAGCTGTAACTCGCCTCGACCAGCAACTGAGATCACGTCAGGTGTGTCAGTTGTGTTGACTTTAATTGAAACATTGCCAAGAACTTCTTTGAACAGTCGTTCGCTTAAGTGACGACTAGTTAAATAAGTACCTTCGCGACCTGCATATGGTGAAGTGTTAACTCCAAAGCTCATTCGCAAAACTGGTTCGTCAACTTCAAGACGAGGTAACGATTGGGCGTTCTCAAGTGCGGCGATCGTGTCGCCTACTTCTACTTCGTCAATACCAGCCAAAATAAACAAGTCTCCCGCGGAAACTTCGCTTACTTCCTCGCGACCGATTCCTCGGAATGCAAACAGGGTTGTGATTCGACGCTTGATTGATGGAGAGGGGTTCGTTGGGGTTGGGTGTTGCCAAACCGTCACTGTGTCGCCTTTTCGCATAACACCAGCATGAACACGACCAATTGCAAGTCGACCGAGATAATCAGATGCATCTAAGTTTGCAACTAACGCCTGAAGCGGTGCAGCAGGGTCATCTGTCGGCGCAGGAATAGTGTCAAGAATTGCGTCTAACAACGGAACCAGGTCGGCATTTTCTGCCGGCATTCCGATTCCCTTCATTGAACGACCGTCTCTGGCGACTGCAGAAATCACAGGGAAGCTTAAATGATGGTCATGGTGCGCAAGATCCAAGAACAGTTGTTCAACTTCGTGGAGAACTTCTTCTGGACGGGCATCTGATCGATCAACTTTGTTGAGTACGACAACTACAGGCAAGTCACGAGCAAGTGCCTTCGAGAGAACGTAACGAGTTTGTGGTAGTGGTCCTTCGGCAGCGTCTACCAACAATAAAATACCGTCAACTAACGCAAGGGCTCGTTCGACTTCTCCACCGAAGTCGGCGTGACCTGGAGTGTCAACAAAATTGATTTTGGTGCCACGCCATTCAATTTCGGCTGCTTTTGCAAGAATCGTGATACCGCGTTCACGCTCTTGATCATTTGAGTCCATTACGCGGTCAACCACTGCCTGGTGGGCAGCGAAAGTTCCACCAGATTTTAGAAGTGCGTCGAGAAGTGTTGTTTTGCCATGGTCAACGTGCGCCACTATGGCAATATTTCGAATGTTATTGATGGGGGTTACTCAGTTTCAGCTAGTTATTGATTGTCTTCATCGGTGAACTCATCGGAGAGCTCTTCGCCGTCTTCATCGAACCTCACGCCATAGCGTTCGGCTATGGCTGCGTATTCGTCTTCTTGTGACTTACTTTTACTTTGACGCGAAACACCAAGATCTTCGGCAGTCGGGCCTGTTTGCTTCAGACGACGAGCTTCTTCAAATCGACGATGACGTCCCTTTTTCACGATAGGGCTCCAAATTTTCTCTGGGGCGGCTACCGGTTTTGGTCACCGCCTAGTGGTTAGACATTGGCAAAAAGACTAGCAACAAAACGACTCTAAATTGTGGCATTAAGCATTCTCTGCCTGAATCAGTTTGAGATGTCCGTCACGATCAACACTCAAACCCACCGTTCCAGCGATTATCTGCTTGAGATCATCGCCGATGACTTCGGCTCTCCAACCTTGCAGCAGTCGCGCTTCGGGCGACTTTTTCAGAAAAGCACTGATGTCACTGCGAGTTGCAAGGAGTGACGCATCAATTTTATGAACTCGCGCAAGTTCGCCGATCCATGCAGTTATCAGTGTTAGTGCTGGTCTCGCCCACTTTTCTACATCATCATTCTCTTGACCGGGTAACTCAACTGTGCGCTGTGCCCCATCGCGAATTGCAGCCATAATCTCTTTACAGAATTCCGAGGAGAGATGGCGGTCGTCAACCCCGCGTGTTGATGCAAGTTCTTCGACACTTTTTGGAACTCGCTGAGCAATTCCGAGTAGAGCCATATCTGACATCACTCTTCTTGGAGGATGATCACTTCGCATTGCTCTCTCTTCGCGCCACTGTCCGAGTGATTGGGCAACACCTCGCGAGGCACCTTTAAGCGAACGAGACTCCTTAAGTTTGAGCCACGCAAGATGTGATTCAATCGGACCCGTTGGTCGTGCAACAAGATCCTTGCAAGCATCATCAACCCACGCGGTGCGAGCAAGTTCGGTTAGTTGAGCCGACAGTTGGTCATGTAGGTCTAATAAGTGGGCGACGTCGTCAGCAGCGTAAATGCATTGTGCCGATGTCAACGGGCGTCGCAACCAGTCTGTTAGGCGGTCACCTTTTGAAAGCGCGATTTTTTTATGAGCCTGAACCAGTGTCGCCAGCGAGGGCGTAGAAAATCCAAGAAACCCGGCGGCGATCTGACAATCAAAAATATTTCGCGGGGCAACAAGTGATGCATGACGCAAAACTTCTAAATCTTGCTGGGCGGCATGAAACACCGCCAAAATGTCATTTTCAAATAACCGAGCAAGGCCGCGAGGATCAACTGCTAGTGGATCAACAAGAGCGGTCTGTGATCCCCATTTCAGTTGGACGAGAGCCAATTTCGGGTAATAAGTCTTCTCGCGATGAAATTCGGTGTCAATCGCGTATCGAGAGCCAACAATAATTTCGTCGATTACTTCGCTTAAAGCAATGTCATCTTCCACCCAACGAAATGTCAACTTGGATTCTCTCCTGTAACTACTTCATTGCCGAGGCTGATCCATCCCATCGTGCCACCAGCGACATTGACGACATTGACGATTCCGTTGTCATGCAGAAGCTCACAAGCCTGCATGCTGCGACCACCACTTCGACAAACAACAAAGACAGTATCTTCAGACAAGAATTCACTTGAGTTCTCTAAAACGGTTGACAATGGGACGAGAATTGCTCCAGGTATGTGTCCAGAAACATATTCATCAGGTTCTCGCACATCGATAACGAGCGAACCACTCTCAACTAATTCAATTAGTTCATTTACCGAAATCTCTTGAACAGCCATATCTTTAGGCTAGTTGAAACAGCGAGATTAATAGATTGAAATGTCGAGTTGAGTTATTCAAGCAGATCATCTGGGGTGTTGATATTTCTAAGATCTTTTGCTGCGAATTGCAAATATTTGACTGACAAACCAGTTACGGCACGATGAATCGCTCGCTCTCCTGTGGCAAATTGTTGTTCGAGATGAGTAATTGTTCGTTTATGCCACGCACTGCAGAGCCACTGTGGTACTTGCGTAGTAGCGACTTGCAGATCAAAATCTAAGTCAAATTCCGAAATTATTTTGCATGTCTTTGAATCAATCCAAGGAACATCACAAGGCATGGTCAGCAATATTTCAGTTTCAATTTTGTGGAGCGCCGAGAGCAATGCCATAAATGGTCCTGCGCCCGTAGTTTCGTCTTCAACAAACTCTAAGTGCCATCTTTGCGCATCTGCTTTAGATCCGCCGACAAGTAGCACTCGCTCAATACCTGTTTGGCGAATCGAGCGCGCAATGCGCACCACGAACTCTTCGCCATCAATTTGTGCATTGGCTTTAGGCGATCCAAAACGAGAACTAGCACCACCAGCAAAAATTGCTGCAGTCACTTGATCGTTCATTAAGTGACCGCAAGAAAACTATTTAGATGCTTCGCCACTTGGATCGAGTTGCAAAAGAAATTGCTCGCAGCGCACTGCTTCGTCAAGTTCACCGATCAACCGAGATTGTTTTGCCAGCCCCGCGAGACATCGCAAGAAACCGCGATTTGATTCTCGTGCCCACCTCACATATCCAGAACCTCGCCAAGAGTTTGCTCGCAATGTGTCAAGACCACGGTGATATCCGACTCTGTATGCCATATAAGCGTCAATGCCAGGTTCACTCAGATCGCCAATATTCGCCCACCCTTCTAAAAGAGTTGGGTTGTCGGCTACGACTTTGGAAACTTCTCTTCTTCGTTCACCTAACGCACAAGCGAGTGCAGCGTCCAGTCGGATTCGTAGTGCAGAATTAATTGGCGGAATCACCGTCTCAGGTGGGCCACTTGCCGAAAGATGTACTCGTTGATCGCTCATTGTCATGACAGACTAGATGACATGGACCTATTTTCACTGAATGCTGAAACTGCAAAAAACATTGGGCTTGGATCTATGGGTGGTAGCGCTCTAGCGTGGCTTTTTGTGCTCAAATTCGTCAAATCTCTCGTCTCGAAGATTTTGATGCTGGCACTTTTCACGGGTATTGCATTTCTCTCGTTCACCCAACGAGACGCACTTTCAATTTGTGCAGCGAAATTTGAAGCCAGCGCCTCCAGCATTCAAAACACATCTTGCTCGTTCTTTGGACAAGACATATCGCTCTCGTCAATTAAGCCGTGACGACGAAACTTTTAGATGAACTTTGCGAACAACTTGATTCGTCGCCAACTTCCCATCACTTAGTCGACTTCATTGCCAAGCAATTAATTGCCGCAAAATTTATTGATTGTTCGGAGCTGCCGAAACTCAACAAAAGTTCGGTAAATGGTTTTATTCGACGTTCAGGTTCTTTAATTGCATGGAGAGTTGGATCGAAACCTATTGAACAGTTTCGAATCATTGGCGCCCATACTGATTCGCCGTGCCTCAAAATTAAGCCGAAGCCAGACGAAAATCGTTTCGGTTGGAAAACTCTACAGATCGAAATTTATGGCAGCCCTTTGCTAAATAGTTGGCTGGATCGTGACCTCGGCATTGCCGGAAGAGTTGTCCTGCGAGATGGCACGGTCAGGTTGTTCCACGATTCGACTCCGCTTGCGCGCATCTCGCAGCTGGCAATTCATTTAGATCCTGAACTCAACGAGAAAGGTCTCGTATTAGATAAACATCTACATCTTTCGCCGGCGTGGGCAACATCAACCGGTGCACCAGATTTCTCAGATTGGGTCGCCAAGAAAATCAATACCAAGACCAGCGAAATAGTTTCGTTTGATGCGAATCTTTTTGACACATCACCTGCAAAAATTATCGGTGTTGATGAGTCGTTATTGGCGAGCGGACGACTCGACAATCAAGCATCTTGTTGGGCGGCGATTAGTGCCCTAATTAGGTCGCAAGAGAATCAAACAACTTCAATCGTTGGATTATTTGATCATGAAGAAGTTGGGTCATCGAGTGCAACTGGTGCCGCTGGACCATTTCTTGAACACACACTTGAACGGCTCGCAACAGCAAATGGTCTCGAGCGTGTTGATTTTTTGCAGGCTCTATCGCAGTCGAGTTGTATTTCGGCAGATAACGCGCACGCCGTACACCACAACTATCCCGAGCGACATGATTTAGCGCATGCTCCGATTATCAATCAGGGCCCCGCAATAAAAATTAATTCAAATCAACGCTATGCAACCTCATCCTCCTCTGCTGCGCTATTTGTTCGAGCTTGTGAAACAGCAAAAGTTTCATATCAGACTTTTGTCTCTAAAAATAATATGCCGTGCGGAACAACCATTGGTCCGATCACAGCGACGCGGCTCGGAATCGACACGGTTGATGTTGGGATACCACAACTTTCGATGCATTCAGCACGCGAAGTCTGTGGCGTTGCTGACTTGATTTCAATGCGAAAAGCGTTAACCAGCTATTTGTGAGCCTTTGCCTGCGCAAGGTCAAACAACTCTTGTAGTGATTGCTTAAGTTGGGCAGTTAACTCTGTTGTTGCAGATCGTGGTGTTCTGCCAGTTTGCGCCTGTGGGGGTAGCAACGGTACACCGATCATCACGGTGCATTTTTTCGGGTAAATAAATTTAGAACCTTTGCGCATGACATCTTCTGTGCCACCAATCCCAACAGGGACAATCGGTACACCCGCCTTAATTGCCAAATAAGCCGCGCCATCAAAAAGTGGCTGAATCGTGGGTCCGAATTGTCGTGTGCCTTCTGGAAACATCACAATAGGTTCACCCAGCGCTAAAACAGCGAGACAACGCTTGAGTGCTTCAAGATCTGCAGTACCTCTGGTGACTGGAAACCCACCAAGTGTTGAAAGTATTGAAGCAATTGGTTTTATCTTGAACAAACTGTCCTTGCCCATAAATCGCAACCGACGTCTCGTCGTTGCGCTGGCAATCGGGGTATCAACATTGGATCGATGGATAGGCGCCAAAATAAATGCACCAGTTTTCGGAATGTTGCTTTTTCCAGTGATGCTGAGTCGAAAATAGGATCGACACAAGATGGCAAGAATTCCACGAATTAGTCCATAAAAGATTTTCCCGACGCGACCTTGACCGGCGAGTGTTGTGTCAACTTGGGTCATGATTGTTGTGGCAAAAGTGCAACAATTTGGTCTAACACTTGATCAATTGAGCGATTGCTTGTATCTATCGTAATCGCATCATCTGTTCTCAATAGCGGGCTATCGCTGCGTGTGCTGTCCTGCGAATCACGCGCAGCAATTGCATCGGCTATTTGTTCAACGACGCCACCAGTTTGTGCGACTCGGCGTTGCGCACGCACAAGTGGCGAAGCAGTCAAATAAACTTTCAAAGTCGCATCAGGAAAAACAACTGAACCGATATCTCTTCCCTCAACTACCCCGCCGTTGTGATCGGCGATCCACTGGCGCTGCCGCTGACGCAATTCAGTGCGCACAAGACTGTTTGCCGCAACTGCGCTTACTGCGGCAGTTACGACTTCTCCGCGAATTGCCTTAGTCGCATCCATTCCGTTGATCGACACACTGTCATTGGTCAGGATCATTTCAGACTTTTGTGTCAGATCAGATACTGATTCTTGATCTGATAGATCTAGGCCTGATTGAATCGCTGCAAAAGTTACAGCGCGATACATTGCACCAGTGTCGAGATAGCGCAGGTTTAACCGCGTTGCAAGTGCTTTGGCAATAGTTGATTTGCCTGCACCAGCAGGTCCGTCAATGGCAACAACTATCATCGAGCAAAAATTATCAGAAAAATTAGCACTACCAACTTGTATCTTGTGCACGACCTTCGTCATAGCCCGAGGCACTCTGCACTCCGATGACTGCACGTTTTTGAAATTCTGGGATATCAGTTGCTCCTGCATAGGTGCAGGACGATCGCACTCCCGCAATAATTTGATCAATGATGTCTTCGACGCTTGGTCGGTGTTGATCTAGATACATCCGCGATGAACTAATGCCTTCTTCAAAAAGTTCTTTTCGTGCACGCTCAAAGGCGCTTTCAGTTCGAGTGCGATTTCGTACGGCGCGGTTCGAAGCCATTCCAAAACTTTCTTTGTAAAGACGACCGTTTGTATCGCGCAAGGTATCTGCAGCAGACTCATAGGTACCCGCTAACAGCGAACCAAACATCACATTTGCCGCGCCAGCAGCCAGACCAAGTGCGACATCGCGCGGATATCGCACACCACCATCAGCCCAAATTTGTTTTCCTAGTTGGGCTGCGGCTTGCGAGCACTCAAGAACTGCAGAAAATTGTGGACGGCCTACACCCGTCATCATTCGAGTCGTACACATCGCGCCTGGCCCAACTCCGACTTTGACGATGTCAGCACCGGCGTTAATGATGTCGCGTGTACCCTCAGTTGTCACGACATTTCCTGCAACAAGTGGAATCTGAGAAGTTACTTTTCGCACTTCTTCGATCGCATTTAACATTCGAACCTGATGTCCGTGGGCAGTGTCAACGACGATGACATCAACGCCCATAGCCGCTAGTTGTTTAGCCCGTTGTGCCGGATCGGCATTAACTCCAACGGCCGCAGCAATCATCAGACGATTATTTTTATCTATAGCAGGCTGATAAATCGTGCTTCGCAATGCCCCATTTCTGGTGATCACGCCGACGAGTTTTCCATCTCCATCGGTAACTGGTGCTACCGAGAGACGAGCTTCTGTCAATCGTTCGAACATTTGTTGAGGTGCAAGATCTTGTTCGAGAGTAAACATCTCTTGACTCATCACATTGCAAATCTGAGTAAACCGATCGAAACCCACTGCGTCATGTTCTGTGAAAATTCCTGATGGCCGACCTTGTTGGTCGATAACGATTACTGCGCCGTGACTTCGCTTATAGATCAGACTCAAGGCTTCGCCGACGGTTCCGTCCTGTTGCATTGTGATCGGTGTATCGATCACCTGATGACGAGACTTGACGAACTTGACAACATTTTCGACAATGTCAAGCGGAATATCTTGGGGTAGAACTACGATTCCACCTCGACGCGCAACTGTCTCTGCCATTCGTCGTCCAGCAATGGCTGTCATGTTCGAAACGACAAGTGGTATCTTCGTGCCAATTTTGTCAGGAGTTGTTAGGTCAACTTTCAACCGAGAAGATACAGCCGAGAGGCTTGGCACCATAAATACATCGCTATATGTCAGATCAAAGTCAGGTGCTTCGTTCAAAAAACGCATCTGCGACACCCCTCCGTTGAGCTAATTCAAAGCATGCTTATGCTACTCAGTGTGGTAAATAATCCGTCGCATACCGATTCGGCGACCACCCGATTAGTGCCGAATTCTGTGCTGCCTCCAATAGTCATGGTGCACGGCTGGGGTGGCTCACATCAGCAAACATGGCAAAAGCCGGGTATTCAAACTTTGATTGAAGAGATCGGTCGAACTGTGATTGGCGTAGATCTGCTGGGTCACGGTCAAGCCGAAAAACCACATGACCCCGCCGTGTACGGTGATATTTCATCGCCGATTCGAGAGGCAACGCAAAATTATCCTATTGATGCTGTTGGCTTCTCGCTTGGCGCGATTGCATTGTTGCACGCCGCAACTATTAATCCAAAGATGTTTCGTAAATTAGTGTTGATCGGCATCGGTGACAAAATCTTTGAAGCTCACGACCCGCAAGAAACAAAACGGATCATTTCAGGCATCGACAAGACAGCCGACCAGGAAGACACACTCGCCTACCAATTTGGTAACTATGCCCGCCAACCCGGCAATGATGTTGACGCCCTGAGAGCAATGTTGCAGAGACCGCGCAGTGAAAGTTTCACAAAACAAATTGCAAGCACAATCGTTGCCGAAGTTTTGGTGATTGTCGGCGATCGAGATTTTGTACTACCCGCCGATCAACTTGTCGCCGCATTTCAAACTTCGAGATTCAAATTACTAAAAAATTGCGACCATTTTGCGAGCACTGAGAACTTTAAAATGATCGATGAGTTGCTTGAATTTTTCAAAAATTAGTTCGATGAGCAATCACGATGCCGAGATAATTGATGGCAAACTAGATTCTTCAATCCTTCGATCAATTGAATGCCTTAAGAACGATCAGTTAATTGGCTTGCCAACCGAGACCGTTTATGGGCTTGCCGCTTTGGCTTCAAGTAAAACGGCTGTGAGAAAAATTTTCAAGGTGAAGCAACGGCCGACTAGTCACCCATTAATTTTGCATCTTGCAAGTTTTGAAGAATTAGATAAGTGGGCTATTGAAATTCCGAAATACGCCAAAGATTTAGGTAAACACTTTTGGCCAGGACCACTGACGATTATTCTTCAACGAAGCAATTTGGTTTGCGATGAAATAACTGGTGGCCGCAATACAGTTGCGATCAGAGTTCCTAATCATTCAGTCGCACTTCGGCTGTTATCTAACCTCAATGACGGTTTAGTGGCTCCTTCTGCAAATCGGTTTGGCAAAGTAAGTCCAACATCTGCACACCATGTTGTTGCAGATCTCGGTTCGGATATTGCTTTGGTGCTTGATGGTGGTCACTGTGCCGTAGGCATTGAGTCAACAATCCTCGATTGCACTCGGACGAATCTGCAGATTTTGCGTGTTGGGGCGATCACTAAAAACGAGATTAAAGAAATTGCAAAACTCAATGTGGATGAATCAGATGGAGAAGCTCGTGCATCAGGGATGCTTGAGAAACACTATGCGCCGAATTGCAAAGTTGTAGTTGCTGAGAATTCGGCACAGGCCATTGCTCGACAGATTGAGCTGGAAAATGCTGGTGTACGAGCATCAGTGCTTGACTTCTGCGACAATATCAATCTCTACGCCAAGCAGTTGTACGCAGAATTGCGCCTCGCCGACGCCAACGATATTGCAGTAGTTGTTGCGGTTTTGCCTGCCGGCAATGGTCTGGCCGAGGCGATTAGGGACCGTCTGACCAAGGCTGCAGCATCAAATCAGTCATAGACATCTGACTACGCCAGTTGCGAGAAAACATTTCATCCGTCGCGCCAATTCGGGTTTTTAGTTGCCTATTAAGAGTTTCTTCAATACCCTTAGAGTTTCCTAACTAATGGCCAGCATCCCGCTGTCCTACTCCTAGGGGGAGAAAATAAATGAAAAAAACTACAGCGAAACGCTTCAGTGCGCTTGTTGTCGGTCTCAGCCTTTTGGCTGCGGCTTGCGGCGGCTCCGATGAAGCAACAGAAGAGACAACTGCACCAGTCGAGACAGCAGCACCTGTTGTTGAAGAGGCTGGCAGCGAGTTGGCAGGTATGAAGGGAACAACTCCACTTGTGGAGTTGACTCAAGAGTTCAAAGACGCAGTTAATGCATTTTGGACAGGAAAAGGCAACAAAGCACTTGTTGACTTCAACTACACAGCAGAATCATTTGACGCAGTGATGTTGATCGCACTTGCAGCAGAAGCAGCAGGCACAGACGGCAGCGCACTTGCTGACCAAATTGTTGCTGTTTCAAAAGAAGGCACAAAGTGCTCACCAGCAACTTGGGCTGATTGCCTTGCGGCAGTTAAAGCAAAGGGCGACGTCGACTTCGACGGTTTCTCTGGTCCAAACACAATGAACGGAAACGGCGAGCCTCTCGAGGCTTCGTACGGCATCCTTCAATTTGGTGCAGGCAACCTTCTCGATGACACACTTACTACATACCAACTTGCTAATGCTCCAGAGTCAGCAGTCCTTCCACTTTCGAAGACAGGCGTAGCCCGCAAGGGTAACGGTGTTCTTAAAATTGGTGGACTTCTACCAGAAACTGGCAGCCTCGCATTCCTTGGTGCTCCAATGATTGCTGGTGTTGAGTATGCAATTGATTATATAAACAAGGCCGGCGGAGTTCTTGGCAAGCCAGTTGAATACAGCGCAGGAGATTCCGGCGACACTTCAACTGACACAGCCAGCGTGACTGTAGATCGTTTGCTCAAAGAAGGTGTTGACGCCATTGTTGGTGCAGCATCATCTGGTGTATCGCTCACAGTTATCGACAAGATCACTGCTGCAGGTGTTATTCAGTTCAGCCCAGCGAACACTTCGCCTAAGTTGACTTCATACGCAGACAACGGTTTGTTCTTCCGTAACGCACCACCGGATGACCTCCAGGGTGCAGTTCTTGCAGAAATTATCGTCGCTGACGGTGTGCAATCTGTTTACATCATGGCGTTAGATGATGCTTATGGAACTGGACTCGCAACAGTCGTAGAAGAAGTTCTCACTGCCGCTGGTGTAAAAATCTCTGGCAAGAAGATCTACGATCCTAAGGCAACAACATTTGATGCCGAAGTCGGAGAGATTGTTGCTGCTAACCCAGACGCAATCGTCTTGATCACATTCGACGAAGGCTCACGCATTCTCCGCACAATGGTGGAGAACGGTGTTGGACCAAAAGCGAAGAAGGTCTATGGCGTTGACGGGAACATTGGTAACGCACTCGGGCAGAACTTTAACGAGGGTAAGTAACCAATAATTTCTAGGGATTAAATGGATTGGCCCCGGGCGAGAGCCCGGGGCCTTTTCATTTGTATCGAACTTGAAAAAATAATAGCGAATTGATTCGCTAACTGAAATCAGCCGCCAGTGGCTTTGGCAAGTGTTCCGAGATAAAGCTTGATCACATTTGGGTCAGTGAGTAAATCTTTGCCGCTTCCCATGTAAGCGTTCTTTCCTTGGTCTAGAACATATGCCCGATGTGAAACCTGCAAACATCTCCGGGCATTCTGTTCAACCATAAGTATCGCAATACCTTCAGAATTGATCTTCTTGCATTGAATAAACACCTCATCTTGAAGAAACGGTGACAAGCCTGCAGAAGGTTCGTCTAGTAATAACAGCTTTGGCTCCATCATTAGAGCTCGCCCCATTGCAACCATCTGACGCTCGCCACCCGAGAGAGATCCCGCTTTTACACTCGCTCGCTCACGCAACCGAGGGAACAGTGTCGAAACATATTCAAATCGATCCTTAAAAACAGACGGCTTCAAAAAACAGCCCATCTCGAGGTTTTCAGTAACTGTAAGGCTTGGGAATACGTTTCTATTTTGCGGCACATAGCCAACGCCACGTTCAACTAATTCGTGCGCTTTGAAGCCGGTGATATTCAATTCACCTAGGCGCACTTCTCCACCCCGCACTGCGCACTCTCCTAAAATTGCTTTTAACACAGTTGACTTGCCAGCACCATTTGGTCCAATTATTCCGACAAATTCGCCTTGATTTACGGTGATGTTGCAAAGATTCAAAATATTTACTTCGGGTATGTATCCCGCAACTAAATCTTTAACATCAAGAACGGTGCTCATTGAGCCACCTCATCTAACAACGAACTTCCCTGGTGAAGTCCGAGGTATGCCTCGACTACTTTCTCGTTGTTCGCAATATTTTCTGGAGTACCTTCGGCGATAATCACGCCTTCGGCCATGACCACGACCCAGTCCGCAACATCATTAACCATATCCATGTCATGTTCAACGAAAAGCACACTCATCCCATCATCGCGCAAGCCGCGAATATGTTCGTTAAGACTCTGTTTTAGCGCTGGATTAACACCAGCCATAGGCTCGTCAAGCATCACGAGTTTAGGCTCAGTCATTAGCGCTCGTGCCATCTCGAGAAGTTTTCGTTGTCCTCCAGAAAGGGTTCCAGCATATTCGTTACGCATATGATCCATTTTAAAACGCTTGAGCAATGCATCTGCACGCTTTTCGATTTTCTCTTCTTGCGAGCGCCACATAAACGGTAGTAGTCCGTTCCACCATTTTTCGCCGACCTGATGCATTGCTCCGAGTTTCATGTTTTCGATAACAGACATTTTTGTAAGACTTTTCGTCAATTGAAATGTTCGAACCATTCCCATGCTGGCTGTCTTATGAGGTGCCACACGAGACATGTTGTGGCCGTCAAATCTCCATTCGCCTAAATCTGGCTTATCAAAGCCCGACAGAAGATTGAAGAAGGTCGTCTTGCCAGCACCGTTTGGTCCAATCAATGCAGTGATTGAGCCACGCTGTATTTCAATATGATTCACATCTACCGCTAAGATGCCGCCAAAATGTCTACGGACACCGTCTGCAGTCAAAATCGCATCTGGCTTAGCCACGCCGGGTCTTTGCTCAACTTCAGAGAGTGCGGCGCGAACTTTTGTCGCTAGTTCACCGTAATTTCGTTCAGCGACCATCGAGCGCCATTTCTTGGCGGTTACCAAACAGTCCCTGTGGTCTGAACACAATTAAAAGCATCAAACCAATGCCGACGAACATGTAGTTGACGGCGCCCACTTGGTTGCTTTCGATGATAGTGAAACCGGCAACGCGTAATGGTCCGTTGCGAGTTGCTTCGCGCATAATGTTGTCTGAAAGTACAAACAACACCCAGAAAAACATTGAGCCAAAAACTGAACCCGAAACCTTTGCCAGGCCACCCAGCACAAGTGCTGTCAAAATATAGAAAGTAACCATTCGGCTGTAGTTGTCTGGTTGGACAGATCCGCGATCAAGCGCCAAAAGCATTCCAGCGAACATACCGATAACACCACCGATCACGAGCGCTTGCATCTTGTAGGCGTAAACGTTTTTACCAAGGCTGCGCACTGCATCTTCGTCCTCGCGGATACCTTTGACTACTCTGCCCCATGGACTACGCATCAATTGCCATGTAAATAATGAAAATATCCCAACCAAAATCCATCCAACGAAAATTGTAAAAATTGAGTACCCAGTAAAAAGAAATGGACGAATTCCGTATGTTTTGCTTGGCTCAAATGGGTTCAGTTCGCGGTATTGACGACTGAAGTTGCTTATTCCCTCGGTGCCTCCAAAAACCTTGTTGAATTTCACAGATCGAACGAACAGCCGAACAATCTCAGCCGTTGCAATAGTCACAATTGCTAAATAATCGGCGCGTAGTCGCAATGTTGGAATACCGACGATCAATGAAAGGATTACCACGAACACAATGCCAATTGGAATACCCCACCAAAGGCCAACACCAAAATATTGAGCGGTCATGCCAAGCCCGTATGACCCGCAGGCCATAAATGCGGCCTGACCAAAGTTAAGCATGCCCGTATAACCAAAGTGGATGTTCAGACCTATGGCCGCTATCGCAAAATATATTGCATCTACACCGATTGAAGCCCGAAGCGTATTCTCAATAATTTTTAGCCAATCCATGTCAGCCAACCCTTTGACTTCTGCCGAAAATTCCTTGCGGGCGCACGATGAGAACCAAAATTAAAATAAATAACGCTGGTGCTACTTTCAGTTCACTAGGCACGAACAGAGCGGCCATTTCAACAAAAATACCAATGAAGAAACCACCAACTAGTGCGCCGTATGCAGAGCCGAGTCCGCCCAGAGTGATTCCGGCGAACATTAGGAAAATCAAATCTGAGCCCATTGAAAAACTGACCTGTTCATCTAGCCCTCGAAAGATTCCACCAGTTGCAGCCAGCGCTCCACTGGCAAACCAAACAATCCGAATTACTTTTTGCGTATCGATACCAGTTGCTGATGCAAGTTGGACATTGTCACTAACTGCGCGTATCGCCTTACCAAATCTAGATCTCTGCAAAAATAACGCGACACTGAGCAATATTCCGATACCCATAAACATTGTTGTTAGATCTCTCGGAGTGATACCAATCGGCCCTATGCGAAGATTAACTTGCTTTGAATAACTCGTCAGTTGTTTCGTCCGTCCACCGAACAAAAATAGGTAAATATTAATCAGCATCAAAGAGAGACCAAGCGAAACTACCAATTGCGAATTAGAACCAATGGCGCGCTTTGTCAAGCGAGCAAATATTCCCCAGTTAATAAGTAGTCCGAAGCATCCACTGATCAGAATAACTAATGGACCGCAAATTAAAATCGGAATATTTAAATTTACATTGAAAAAAAATGCAACAAGCGCGCCGAATGTGACCATCTCGCCGTGTGCGAAATTCGTTAGTCCCGTTGTTCCAATAATTAGCGAAAGTCCAACCGAGCACATCGCGATGATTATCCCGAGTCGGATTCCGTCCGCTAATCGTTGCATTATCCGTTCGAATTCGCTGGCGCCAGCTACCCCACTATCGCCTGTAAAAAAAGTTACCCGCTTTGTTGAAGTCGTGAACAACTCCTGGTTAACTCTGACTTGGGTTTTTTCAGCGTCAATTAGGTTCAGACCATCAGGCAGTGTCTTGATATCTATGTCAATCAAATAGTTGTCGCGCGTAGGTACCGCAATTTTACACAGTCCGTCTTCACCTGTGATTGCCTCGCCAATTAACTTTCCGTCAAGGGAAGTGACTTTGATGGTCACTCCAGCAACTGGAGTGCGCTCAGTCTTTGAGTCCTTAAGGATCTGATTTTGAACACTCGCAATAATAAAAAATTCGCCATCTTCGGCCGCTTGGGCCGTGCCCGCACCGAGACCAAACAATGTGAATGACGAGCACAGCACCATGAGGAAGGCCTTAAGCCAAAAGTGCTTAGTCATCGGCATTTGGTGACGTAACATCTTGGGTTCATTTTAACCACAGATGCCTAAACAGCGGGAAGCCTTGAATGCCAATAGAGGTCGAGTGCTGCCAGCCATACGAGAACAGAAACCGCCACATGAACGGCAACTAAAAATACTGGTATGCCTGAAAAATACTGGACGTAACCCAGAATGCCCTGAAATACTGCGACTAACAGCCATCGTTCAAGCGGAGCGCTGAGGATTTTCTTGCTGAGTTGATCTCGTTTCGAGATGAAGAACAGAGCCAAAGCCAGAGCCACGCAGGACAGCACTGAAATACTGTGAATTTTTGCAGCCAAACTGATCGCAATTCTTAGTCGAACTGCTGTCTCATCCCCAGCGTGAGGTCCAGATCCGGTTACAACTGTGCCGGTCACAATTGCAAATCCAGTGATTATGAAAATTGCTCGAACGAGCAACATGCAAGTTCTGTCACTCAATTCAGGCGCGCGACGGGGCAAGACTTCATCCACAGTGCGAAAAATTTTTGCATGCTGCAACAACATGTAGGCATTGGCCATTAGAAACATGCTCACCAAAAAATGAGCAATATTTGAAAATGGATTGAGACCGGTCAAAACCACTAGACCTCCGAGCAAGACCTGCACCAAAACGCCGAGTACAAGACCAACCGACATCGCGACCAAATCGCGACGTTTGGGGACGAGGCGAATTGACAGCAGAACTGCCAAGATCACGCTTGCGGCTACGACGCCGGTGAATAGTCTGTTCAGCTGTTCAATTGCTGAGTGAGTTGATGAGACATCTACGAACTTGGTGCTGCTGCACTGTGGCCAATCTGCACAGCCCAGTCCTGACCCAGTCAACCGCACGAGCGAGCCCGTAATGATAATTAGATAAAGCGAGGCAAAGGCGGTCTGAGCAACCCGCAAATAGGTTTTAGGGGTAATTGTGAGTCTGGACATCTCAGAAAACTTCTAAATAAGTTATTGGCAATGGTTCGCTAATGCCCTGAGTTGAGTATCGTGCGCAAGTAGTGAAAAAAGAAACAGTTGAGCAGCGTCGCATTGAGATTCTTGAGGCTACCTGCGATGTAATCATTGAACGCGGCTTTGCGGGCACCCGAGTGGCAGATGTCGCCAAACGACTCGGAGTTTCAAACAGCCTAATTCATTATCACTTTGCTTCTAAAGAAGAATTGCTTGCTGCAGCATTCGAGCACTACGCAAACAAAGACCTTGCTGACATGCAACGCGACAGCGCATCGGCACCCACGGCAGTAGCCAAGTTGTGGCGACTGATTGAGAGTTATGTACCCGAGGGAAGCGACGATGTCGAATGGATGCTGTGGATTGATGCATGGGGTGAAGCATTGCGAAACCCAAAAATGAAACCGATAAGTCAAGAACTCGACGCTCAATCGATTGCTGTTTTCGAAAAGGTTCTGCGAGCAGGTAATGAGTCAGGAGAGTTTCACTGTTTACATCCGCGCGAATCTGCCACTCGAATATCGGGATTGATCGACGGCTTGGCCGTGCAATATGCCGCCCATGAAGGTGTACTCAAACGCAAAGAGTTCATTCGGTTGATGCGCCAACTCGCCGCAGCAGAAACCGGTCTTTCGTCAGATGACATTCGTGATTCTCGTCGCTCTACGAAATCCTCGAACGGCTCAAGCAAACAACTTGATGATGATGCTCCCCGACCGGCGTCGTTGGCGACTGATTTTGATCTTCGACAGTTGGTGTCAATGCACTCCGACGCGCTTAGTCGTGGAGATCTTGAAGCGGTAATGAATTATTTCACTGATGATGCGACGATTAGTTGCGACATCTTGCCCGAAGCCGTCGACATTGCCCAAATTCGTCAAGATTTCTCCTCACAGTTTACAAAAAATCAATTCATCATTGAAGTACCACTAGTGATGGCATTTTTCGCCGACGAAGGTAACGGAACGGCCAACGGTAATCTGATAATTGAGCGTCGTATCGGCGCGTCTAGCGGCAAAGCGACAGTCACGCTAGTTCGCAGTTCAGACACATTTAGGCGAACATCAACTGGTTGGCGTTGCAATCACCGCCATCAAAAAACGATCTGAACTAGTTAGAGACTTATGCCTATTGAATTTGAACAAGCAACCGCTGATGCCGTGGCCCTTATTGGCGATACTAAAAGTCTTGTACGCGCTGTATTTTCTGGACGACGGAGAAATATGCAACCGAACGGCGAAAAAATTGAGTTGAGACCAGTTCAAATTAAGAATGAAATCAAATTACAACTCATCGAAATCGCTGGAACGACCTCTAAGACCTCGAACATCGCTCCAGATTCGGATCTAATCATCAAGCATATGAATTCTGGCTTTGCAAATATTTTGATTGAAAGCGTAAATCAAACCATGTCAATTCGATTCACCAAAAAAGGTGATGCTCAAGTATTCATTGAAGCCTCAAAAAATCAACAGTCTCTGAGTCATGACAAACAGAAACAACGAATGCTTGATGCAGCCGACCCATTTTTGCGTGAAGTCGGTATCGCCGATGCACATGGTCGAATTAAACCAACCAAGCAGGATAAATATTTGCAAGTTGAGGAGTTTTTAAGAATATTGGTGCCGGCGTTGACTAGTGCTGTTGCGGCTGATCACATCAAAATTAGCGATAGCAAACCATTGACGATTGTTGATCACGGATGTGGAAATGCTTATTTAACTTTTGCGGCGCACCAATATTTGCGTCAGATTTATCCATTGATAAAAGTTACTGGCATTGATATTCGAGAGCAGTCTCGACTTCGAAATTCAGAGATAGCACAGCGTCTAGATATTTCAGAATCAATTGATTTTCGCGCAGAAGCGATCGCGCAAACAGAAATTGAAAATGCAGACATCATGATCGCATTACATGCCTGTGACACGGCGACAGATGACGCGATCGCCTGGGCAGTCAATCACGGTTCAAAATTATTGCTGGTTGCTCCATGCTGTCACCACGACATTCAGATGCAACTTCTTGAGACGCCTGAACCATGGCCGATGGTGCTTAAACACGGCATTTTAAAAGAACGATTCGGCGACATTCTGACCGACGCCATCCGTGCGCAGATTCTTCGAATCATGGGATATCGAACCGAAATAATTGAATTCGTTGGGGATGAACACACCCCAAGAAACATCATGATTCGGGCAGTTAAAACACAAGCCCCACTTGATCAGACGGCAATCAATAGGTACAAAGAACTAGTTAAGTTCTGGAATATCACGCCCAAATTGAGTCAACTCGTCAATTTTTCGATCTAATTTTTGATTTTCTGACACTGTAAGTATTCGTTAAAACACCGTAAGTCATGGCTTTTAAGAGCGCCAAGTTTTTTATCACCACTCTTAGTGGTTAGACCAAGATTTTAAGTGATATTTCTCTCAAGTTTTGCAATCGACTGCCGATCCCTTATTCGAATCTCACAAGGGAGCAGAAATGTCAAAGTCACAGGGAAAAGTCTCAAAGTTCATAGTTCTAGGCTTCGCAGGAGTGATTCTGAGTCTCGGTCTAGTTTCCTCGCCAGCCAGCGCCGCAGTCGAGGCGCTTCCAGTTTTTGGCGACTCAGGCAGCACAGTAATTCGGCTGCAGGAAGCACTTATCTCTCGTGGTTTCACCCTCAAGGGTGGTGCCGACGGAAGCTTCTCAAACACAACTCGGAGCACACTCAAATATTTTCAGAAGGTAGTTGGATTTAAACCGACAGGTGTGCTTGATGAGCGAACTGCAAAGTTCTTAGGATTGATCGCGCCACAACAAATTGATCCAAAGGCAATGCCAACAGTTGGCACCAAGAACGAAGCCGTATGGTCATTACAACAGGCGCTAATTAATAATGGAGTTCCTGTTAAGGGTGGCGCTGATGGCATCTATGGGTTAGCAACAACTATTGCTATTGCCAAGTTTCAATCAGCCAAAGGTCTTCCAATCACGCAGGTTCTCGATGATGCCACCGCGGTCGCACTCGGATTAGTTCCAAAAACTGCTGTTGTGAAACCTGCTGAAGTCAAGACAAAAGAAAAATCAGTCGTAACTGCAGCATCTGCTCCAGCGGCAATACCTGCTGTTGCACCATCAAATGGAATGTTGACAATCGATACTCTTCCGGTTCGCGGACAACGAAGCGATGCCGTTCGACTATTGCAAGAAAGATTGATCGCCAATTCAATTGAAGTCAAAGGTGGAGTTGATGCGATATTTGGAGTAGCAACTGCAATTTCGTTGGCTGCATTTCAAACTGCTCGGGGTTTAAATGTCACTTCGGCAGTTGACCTGCCAACAGCAATCGCTCTCGGATTACTTCCTGATTTCGAAACACTTGGAATACCTCAGATCAAAGTATTCCCTTCACAGGGTCGATGCAGTTTTACCGACACTTGGCGCGAGGTTCGACCTGGTGGCCGAGAGCATGAAGGCGTTGACATCATGGGCGTCAAAGGACTAGCACTGTATGCAGTCGCCGACGGATCAATCACAAAAATGTACGGAGCCAATGCAGCGTTAAGTGGAAACGCACTTCGATTGACCATTGCCGATGGAACCTATTTCTTTTACGCACACCTTGATTCTTTTGCCGCTGGGATTGCAGTTGGCTCAGTCGTCAAGGCTGGACAAATTATTGGTTACATGGGTTCAACTGGTTTTGCTGGTTCACCTCACCTGCACTTTGAAGTTCATCCAAAAGGTGGAGCGCCAGTGAGCCCCTATCCAGTTGTAAAAGCTGTCGATGCTTGTCAGATTACGGATGTGCTCCCACAACCGTAATTGCACGCTCGATTAATCGGGTGGCGGAGAAGTGAGATCCTCCGCCACCTTTGAATCAACTAGTAGAACTTAGACCTAGTTAGTGCGATCGTCGGATGGAATGTGCTCCAGGTCTGACAACGGAGATAAAGCGAAAACATAGCCGTCTCCAATTTTCAACGCTTCAAGTCTTGTTATCGAAGCGTGGCCGAGTACGAATCGTTCCCATTCCCAAGGTGTTGGAGTCAAACCTAATAAGTGACAAATAATTGTGCTGTTAGTTCCAGCGTGGGCGACACAGGCAATTCGTTCGCCTGGATTTTCAATCTGCCAAATCGGTAGTTCGTGCTCAATTCTGTATATGCCACGATCGCTCAAAAACTTCTCCGCTCCAGCATGAATTCGTGCTACGAAATCTTTGACAGGTTCGCCACCTTCAAGTCCGTGCCATCGTTCTCTTCCAGGCCGCAAGCGCTCTTCTTTGTATGCCGCAGAGGCGCGCTCACCAGGAGATCCGTGCCAGATTGGGCTGCGAATCTCTTCAAGCCATGGTTCTATGACCTGGTCTCGCTTTAACTCTCGCAGAATCGGCTCAGCAGTTTGGCGAGTTCGAAGCAACGGAGAGACGTAAATATGGTCAAGGTGTTCCCTGGCCATCCGCTTGCCGAGCAACTCAGCCTGTCTAAAACCAAGGTCGGTTAGTGGCGGATTATCGACGCATAAACCTTTGTCGATCCACAGTGGTTGCGCATGTCGAAGTAAAAGCAGTTCCATTTGCACTCACTCTAGCCAAATTTGTTGCAGTTACTTATTGAGAAATTCGGCGATGTTAATTGGAACTAAGCATTCGTCAAAGATTGTTTGAAGAATTGACCAATATCTTGCATCTAACTGAGCGTTGTTAATTACCGATTTTTGGACAAGTCCAGTTCCGACACATGTGGTTTGCTCAACTGTCACCGCAATACCGAATCTTTCTATCGCTAACGAACCAAACGCACCGTACAAACTTGCATCATTGTCGAAACTTACATCTGGCAATTCTTTTGTTTCATCCTGAATTACTGGGTCAGGCAGCGTGGTACCAACATCGGGTAATTGGTTTATTAAGTTGTCAATTTTTATATTGCATTCTGTGTCGATGTATTCTCCTAGGTCGCTCTGTGCAGTCTCAATCTCATCACTTGCCAGTCGCACTGCAGCACTTGTTGCCGCTGCGTCTTTGCTAATTAATACTGCATTCCAATCAAGTTGTTCAAGAGCGTCACTAAAAGATCGATAAGTCTCTGCTAATTTATCGATCGTAAATTTTATGTTTGATGGCGCCACTTCGGTCATTGTGTCCAAAGTGTCCGTGGCTTCAAAAAATGCCAGACTAAGGCGACCTGGACTGACGACATCAATATTTGTCGTGATATCTGCGACTGCAGTACTTGCGGCATTCCAACGGTCTGCCAATTCACACACTGCATCTCGTTGCGCATTTTGAGAACACGCCGCTACAACAATGATCAACAACAGGGCGCTGACTATTTTCAGATTGAAATTACTGAGACGTTTAAGATCTAAATTCATCAGTTCATCTGGCTATTTGAGGATGAGAGCCATTGCTGATAAAGACCGTAATATTTGCTTTGTTTATCCATCAATTGCAAGTGTGAGCCATCTTCAACAATGACACCGTTCTCGAGCACCAAAATTCGATCAGCGCGCGACGCGGTACTTAGACGATGCGCTATCGACACTGTAGTTCGCCCCGCAGAAATAGCGTTAAGAGCACGCGCTAATTGAACTTCGGTCAGAGCGTCTACTGCTGAAGTCGCTTCATCGAGAATAAGAACATCGGGGTTCGTCAAGGCTGCTCTGGCAAGAGCGACAAGTTGTCTTTCTCCTGCCGATAGCGACGAGCCACGCTGCCCAACATTAGTTTCTAAACCTTGTGGGAGTGTCCGAATCCAATCCCCTAATTCAAGTCGGTCAAACGAAGACATCAATTCAGCATTGGTTGATTGTGGTCGAGCAAACAGCAAGTTATAGGCAATTGTCTGAGCAAACAAAAATGGCTCTTGAGGTACGACGACTAAGCGCTGACGAAGGAGATCGTTGTCGATCTCGCGAAGATTAACTCCGGACAATACCACTGCACCAATAGTTGGATCAGCAAATCGCGCGATCAATCTTGCAAGTGTTGTTTTGCCTGAACCAGACGCGCCGACTAAGGCGATGTGCTGCTGAGCGGGAATCTTTAGCGAAATATTTTTTAGTACCGGCAAATCATCATCTTGAGTGTCAATGCGCGATCCATAGGCAAAACTAACTTCACGAAACTCAATACTGATCGGACCATTCGGTAGCGCGGTCGGGTGAAGCGATGCGGCAGGACCAGTCGGAGTGTCTAGAACACTTAACACTCTTCGTAGACCTGCGACTGCAGTTTGAGTTTGATCTACGACCTCAGTAAATTCGGCAATCGGCTCTAGGAAACGATAAGTGAGAAAAACGAATCCGACCATTGCTCCTGCTGACAGACCGCCTGCGACTCCGCGCACGACACCGCAAGTTACTATGGCGACAATCGTGAAAACTGCGAACACCTCGCCAGATGGAAACAAGAATGCACCGATTACACCTGCTCGAATTTGCGAGTCCGCGCGAACCCGTACTGCTTTTTTCGTTCGCATAACCATTGGTGCATGAGCTTGGTATGCACGAAGTGTCTCGGTGCCAGAAACTAGTTCACTGACTGTGCCAAGAAGCTCGGCATTGTTCTCACGAGCAAGATCATACGCGCCGACGAGTTTTTTCTGCAGTGATCTTAAAACTAGAAACAGAGGCGCCGAAACTGCAAACGCAACGACAGCGAGAATCCAATCGTAAGAAAGCATCACGCATGCAACTACGAACATCAACGAACCATCTAACAGCCAGACCAATGCACCCCATGAAAAAAACATCGTCAAAGTTTCGATGTCACTTGTAACTCGTGAAACGAGTGCGCCACGTCGCTCTTCGTTGTGGTCGGCCAAACTCAATCGATGAATGTGATCATAGAGTTTGACCCTGATCGTGTACAGACCTTGCTCGGCGCTAATGCCAAGTCGCAACACAGCAGTTCTAAGTGCCCAAGCCGCCAAAACCACTGCGACTGATGCAATCAAACCCAATACGGCGATATAACCAACGCGAACATTGCCGGGTTGTAATCCGTTGTCAATGCTCTGCTGAATCAAAATCGGAACGGCCACACGTGCCAACGAGCCAACTACTGATAGCAAGAAAGTAACTCTTAACCCACTGCTAAGTGCGGGAGCTATGCCTACTCCGCGATTGATCGTTTTCGCCGTTACGAATCGACCACTTGGTTCATTCATTTTTGCACCTGACCAACACGACCCACAGCATCACGATCGTGTTCAAATGCATTTATCAATTCGCTATAGTCAGCGTTTCGCCCGTACAAAATGTCATGTGGTGCATGATCGATTATTGCCCCGTCTTTCATATAAAAAACTTCGTCTGCTAGAGCAATTGTTGATGGCCGAGATGCGACGATGATAACCGTCATCTTGTTGTCATTTCTTTGTGAAAGTTCGCGAAGGTTTTTTACAACGCGGGCTTCTGTTGCTGGATCGAGTGCTGATGTCGTATCGTCTAGTAACAACACACTTCGGCCGTGTGCGACTGCCCTGGCAAGAGCTATCCGTTGTCGTTGTCCGCCGCTGAGATTGATCCCTCGTTCACCCATTGCAGTATCTAGACCACCTGATAATTGGTTTATGAACTCGTCACATTCAGACACCATCAATGCCTGAGTAATTTCAGATTCAAGAATTGGCGAGTCGAGAGTGATATTAAATCGCAAAGTCTCGGCAAACAAGAATGCTTCTTGGAATACGAGACCAATGCCCCCTGGCTGCACTGCAATCACCCCAGAATCACTGGCAATCAGGCCTGCTATCAAATGCAACAAAGTGGTTTTGCCACAACCCGTCGCACCAACGATGGCCACTGTTTGACCGTTAGCGACACTAAATGACAAATTAGAAATCACTGGATTTCCTGGAATGTGATCGAAACAGACATTTTTAAGTTCTATTGCGGTGCCAGCACTGGGTATCTGAATAGTCGTATTTGGATCTTTTGCGATTGGCTCATCTAAAACTTCTCGAACTCTGCGCCACCCTGCCACTGAATGAGGAATCTCTGAAAACAGATAGCCAATTATTCGTAGCGGAAAGACAAGCAGGGTGAACAGATAGATAAAACTTGTTAAGTCGCCGATTGTCATCGCGGCACTTTTCACCCTCATTGCACCTAAAACAATCAGCGCGATATTGATCAATGATGGAATGGCATCGAGTGCCGCTTCAAACATTGATCTAACACTGACTGCTTCGATTCGGGCATTTCGCAACCGCGAAGTGATGATCGACAGGCGTTCAGTCTCGCGGTCTTCGGCGCCAAATGATTTGACCACCATTACTCCGTCAAAACTTTCATGAACTGCTTCGGATAGATTGCCGAGTTCATCTTGGGCTAACGCATAATAACGATCAATGCGTTTTTGATAAGAGATATTCATCATCAGCAGAATCGGAAATACAATTACTGCAAGAATCCCCAACGGAATGTCAACGTAAAGCATCCACGCCGATGCAACCATCATCATTACTACTACTGATGAAGCAAAAGGCAATGGTGCGAGTATTGAGACACTGGCATCTGAGTCAACACCACATCGCGCGACGATGTCTCCTGTCAGAAGTTTCCGGTGCCACTTAACAGGCTGTGCAACGACATGATCAATGACTGAATTTGTAATTGTCTCCGCAGTTCGCCATTCAGTTTTGCCCGCGAAGCTTCGTCGCACTACTACGCCAATTGCCCGCAGCAGGCCAATTCCGATAACCAGAATTGAGCCGGTCACCAATGCTCCAACATCGAGCCGACCCTCATTAAATCGAACCAAAATAACTCGGTCGACCATCCACCGCACACCAATTGAGGATGCGACGGTGCAAATCGCAAATACTGCTGCACCGCTCACTGCCGTTATAAATAACCGGCGATGAAAACTCACAATTGACTTGATCAGCCGAAGTGCATCTCCAAGCCGTTTGCGAGAATTAACCGTTGTGTTTGAGCCTGTTGTCACGTCAGAATCAACACTAATAATCACTACATAGTTCTATCATTCGTCGGTTCTCGCCTATCGTTTATATGAATTCTGATGCAGAGGTACGCTGTGAAACTTATTTCTAGAACACTGCTAATAGTCGTAATCGCACTAATTGTCGCAATGTGGATATATGGTTTATTTTTTGCGTCAAAACAAGCGATCAATAAATTCGCAGACAGGCAATGGGCGCAAGCATCTCAGTCCCGTTGTTTAATTGCTGAACAGCAACGGCTAGAACTTGCTGATTATCGACTTGTTGATGACTTGGGCGCTGCTGCTCTCTCACAGCGAGCCACGCTAGTTGATAAAGCTACTGACACTATTGAATCTTTCGTCAACGAATTCAGAGCGTCATTACCATCAGACCCCAAAGGAATTGAAATAGTTGGTCTTTGGCTTGATGACTACGAAATATATATTGCCGACAGAAGATCTTTCGCCAACGACCTGCGCAATGGAATCAATTTAAGATTCGCAGAAACACCACTGAAGGGATTGCCGATCAGTGAAAAAATTTCGACTTTTGCGGCAGATAATGAAATGTCAAACTGCAAGCCACCATTAGACCTTTCGATTTAAATAGTTGCTAGCCAACCTGATTCATTCGTGTATTGCTTGATGACTCTGGCAGGTGAACCAACTGCGACACAAAAATCTGGCAGTTCACCAGTGACGACTGAGTTGGCGCCAACAGCGACATGCTTGCCAATTTTTGCTCCAGGCAATACCACTACACCGTGACCGAGCCACGACCCATCACCGATTGAGACTTCCCGTTCTGGTTGGGACTGCTCGGAAATCGGTCGTGAGATATCTTCATATCCATGGCTCTGATCAGTGATGTAAACATGGTGACCCGTCCAAACATCGTTGCCGATAACTATTGACAAGTGTCCAACTATTCCTGAGCCGCGACCGATCAAACATCGATCACCGATTTTCACTACGGGGTTAGTCAAGCATTTTTGGCCCGGCATCATGCCGGCAGATAATGCAACATGTTCACCGATCATTGTTTTTGCTCCGATATGGATGTAATTTTCGTTGAAAATAGTTGTTGTCGGAAACAAAATGATTGAACCCTCGCCAAAACTTCCAAATCGTTTACCGCGAACACTTGTCGGGCCGATCGCTGCATTGATAGATATCCATCTCCATAATTTTGAGAGCAGATCTGAGCGCCAATTAGACGATCTCCTAATGCGCATAGAGATATCGTACTTAAGATTCACTAACCTGATCTAGTGGCAACAATTGCAAATTCTTCAGGCCAATTTTGTGGCAACGATTTAGACGATGGGGTAAGCGAGTTTCTCGGAATTCAATTTGCAACTGCACAACGATTCGTCGAGCCGGAAGATGTTTTGACCTATAAAGATATAGTCGTGGCGCAAAATTTTGGAGCCCAGTCTCCACAAGTACCAGGTTTCATGGAAGAGATACTCAACACTAAGACGGTACCTGCCAGTGAGAATTGTCTTTACTTAAATATCTGGGCACCGAGAACTAGCGACTCGTCATCAGCGAAATTAAAGCCGGTTTTGTTTTGGATTCATGGTGGTGCTTATACGAACGGTACGGCCGCTACAAGTTGGTATAACGGCGCATCACTTGTTCGTCGTGGCGATGTAGTTTTAGTTTCTATTAATTATCGACTTGGACCATTTGGCTTCCTCGGAGACAATAATTTAGGAACGTTAGATCAGATCAGTGCCTTGAGATGGGTACAACGAAATATCTCGGCGTTTGGGGGCGATCCTTCTAATGTGACCATTTTTGGCGAATCAGCCGGAGGAAGCAGCGTCGTTGCATTGACTGCTTCTCCCTTAACAGCAGGACTGATTACAAAAGCGTGGGCGATGAGCCCGTCACTAAGACAACTGCGCACAAAAGATCAAGCAAATGTGGCGTTAGAGCAGTATTTAAATTCTGCAGAATGCAAATCAATAGACGAATTGCGCGGTCTGACTGTTGCGCAGATGATTGAGGCAACCGCAAAGTTTTTCGTTGATTTAGATAACTATATTTCTACTTTTACACCGACTGTTGGTGGTGTCGGCTTGCCACTAGATATCTACAGAGCCTCGGCGGACTCTGGAATTCCACTTGTAGTTGGCACCAATCACGATGAGAATCGCCTGTGGACGGTATTGCATCCAGAGAGCCTCACCATAACCAATGACGCTGCAATGCTTTTTTATGAGAATGTGTTTGGCAGTGATGCAAAACGAGTTTGGGATATCTATTCACGGCACCGTAAAAACCATTCTTTGTCGCAAATGGTTGCTGCGTTTCAAACTGACGAAAACTTTAGGGCTCCAGCATGGGAGTTGTGCGAAACCAGATCAAACAGCAATGCACGATCATGGATGTACTGGTTCACCTGGTGTACGCCAGTGTTTGATGGTGCCTTCGGAAGTTGCCACGCGCTAGATCTTCCTTTTATGTTTGACAACATAAATGCTTCAAATGTTGAACTATTCACGGGCGACAGCCCACAACGCCAGCAGATCGCAGATCATCTTTCGACTGAAATCTTGGCGTTTGCCAAATCTGGAGAAGTGTCTTGGCCGAAGTATGAGACACAGAACCGTTCAACGCTCAAGATTGACTTAGAAACTGAACTCCTAACAGATCCCGAAGCAGAGTTGCGAGAACTTTGGACAAAAGTGAGGTGAGTTCATTTTGGCTTGACTCAATTGCTCAACATCGTGTCAAGCGAGAACCTCTCGAAGAAAATATTGATGTCGATGTCGCGATAGTTGGTGGCGGATACAGCGGTCTTTGGTCTGCCTACTATTTGAAACTTCTTCAAAACGATCTTCGTATTGCAGTTATTGAGTCAGATCATGTCGGCTTTGGCGCGAGTGGTCGAAATGGAGGATGGTGTAGCGGATTTTTGCCAGTCACGCTGAGCGACCTAGACCGTGAACACGGACGAGACGCTGCTATAAATATGTACCGCGAAAGTTTTCGGACTCTTGACGAAATCGAATCTGTCTTAGCAAACGAAGACATTGACTGTGATTATCAGCGCGGCGGCACAATTCAAGGAGCCACGAATTTGGTGCAACAAAAACGCATCGTTGACGAAGTTGCCGAATCCAGGTCATACGGTTTCACTGAAAGCGATTTACGATTGCTGACTACCGATGAGTGCTTATCAAGAATTAGTATTCATGGTCTTTTATCGTCTAGTTATACCCCACACTGCGCTGCAATTCACCCAGCAAAGCTGGCATTTGGCTTGGCGAGAGCCGTTGAAAAACGCGGAGTGAAAATTTATGAAAATTCTCGAGTAACCAAAGTTGGTTCTCAGTTTGTTGAATTGCAAGATACAAAAGTGCGCTGTCAGATTGTCGTTCGCGCAACGGAGGGTTTTACATCACAACTCAGACAACACCGACGAACGCTTGCACCACTGTATTCGTACATGGTTGTCACTGAACCGTTAACGGATTCACAACGGGCAGAAATTGGCTGGATAAACCGCGAGACATATCACGATGCTCGGAACATGATTATCTATGTACAGATTACAAAAGATGGTCGAATTGCATTTGGTGGACGAGGCGCACCGTACCACTTTGGCTCAAGAGTGAAACCTGCATTCGACACCCACGAAGTTATTCATCAAAGAATTATTGAGTCGATGCATCAAGTCTTTCCGGTTACTAAATCACTTGAGATCACTAAGCGCTGGGGTGGTCCACTTGGTGTTCCAAGAAATTGGCATCCATCGGTAAATTATGATGCCAAAACCGGTCTCGCGTCGTTGGGTGGCTATGTCGGCGATGGTGTTGCCTCAACGAATTTAGCGGCGCGAACACTCGCCCACTTAATAGCCAATGATTCGCATCCACTGACAAAACTGCCATGGGTCAACTATTCATCGCGTAAGTGGGAACCTGAGCCGATGCGTTATTTTGGTATCAATGGCTTATTAAAACTTTCTGCAGGCATTGATAGGCACGAATCCTCAACGAACAAGCCCGACAAAGTTCGGGCCAAAATTCTTGATATGTTTTTATGAAAACTAGTAGCAGGTGCTGAGATGATGACGCAACCGAAAAATTTAGAAGGTTCACCCAAAGAACTTGCAGGACAAATTGCAATCGTCACTGGGTCTTCATCTGGCATCGGTGAAGAGATTGCTCGTCGGCTGAGTGGTTTAGGAGCAACTGTTGTTGTGAATTCGTCCTCGTCAATTGAAGCAGGTCAAAAAATAGCCGAGTCTCTTGAAAATAACTCTATTTATATTCAGGCTGATATTGCTGATAGGCAATCAGGACAGAAACTTATTGATACGACAATAGCGAATTTCGGCAAATTGGATATCTTGATCAATAACGCCGGATGGACAACACTCGTAGCGCATCACGATCTGGATGCATTGACCGACGAAATTTTCGCCAAAACTTTTGATGTCAATGTTTTTGGCACATGGTGGTTGACAAAAGCAGCAATTCCATTTCTTTCGAAAAGTACTGACGGCAATGTTGTAAATATCACATCGATTGCTGGAGTTCGACCAGTTGGCAGTTCGATCGCCTACGCCATGACAAAGGCCGCTTTAAATCACATGACTTTATTACTGGCAAAGTCATGCGGCCCAGTGCGGGTGAATGCTGTCGCACCAGGATTAGTCGAAACCCCGTGGACAAAAGATTGGCAAAACCAACACGACAATGTTGCAAAGATCGCACCACTGCGACGGTCTGCAACCCCGCACGATTGTGCGCAAGCAACGATCGCTCTAATCCGAAATAAATTTGCAACTGGGCAAATTCTCGTAGTTGATGGTGGATTAACTCTGGTTATTTAATCAATTCATTAATATTTACTGCACGGCGTAGTTCAATGCTCAGATGAGCAGCCTGCCCTATTGCCACTGAGCGCAAACCGTCGTGCAAAGTAACTTCTGCTTTGCCGTTTTCACGGATTGCTTTTTGCATTGCGAGGTGCTCAAGATATGAAGCACCCGCATGAAAGCCAGCAATGACTCCTTCGGGTTGTGCAACGATGAAATCTTCAACGCCGCTCGCCCCAGATTCTCGCCTGCCGATTCGAACCACAGAGTCTGTGATCAAAGCATCGATCTTTGCGGTACTTCCGACCACGCAGATTTCTTGCTCGTTCTTAGAACCTTCGGCAAACATTGATAAATCGAGCATTCCACGGATTCCATTTTTGTAATCAACTATCACGAAGGCATTATCTAAAATGTCAGATTTTTGACCATCGTATATCTCATCAAGGTGATTAACATCTTGATCGCCCGAAGCGTAGACGCGAACAGCCTCCGAACCAGCAATCAGATTCATCACATCAAAAAAATGACAGCACTTCTCGACGAGTGTGCCACCAGTGTTTTTACTGAATCTATTCCAGTTATCGACTTTGTGTAAGAAAGGAAATCGGTGTTCACGGATCGAAATCATTTTCACATCGCCGCAAGTGCCATTTTGTATTTCGGTCAAAAGTCGTGCCGTCGGGGCCATATATCGATACTCAAGACCCACCCAAACAACTCGTCCATCACGGTGTGTTGTTTGCTCTTGTGAGATCGCAAGTTCGCATTCGGCAACAGTTAAACAAAGCGGTTTCTCGACGAGTACATGAACGCCGGTTGCCAGCACCTCCTTAAGAATTTCAGCGTGCGTGTGATTAGGTGTCGCAATCACAACTACGTCTATTGCAAGTTCGGCAGCATCTAAGAGATCTTGATAATTGACAAATAATTTCGCTTCAGGTAGCAATTGTGAAGCGGCGACTCGACTTGGCTCGTGACTGTCGCAAATTGCGACTACTTTACAGTTTTCAATCGCCAGCAAATTTCGAATGTGCTCACGACCCATCATTCCAGCGCCGATTATTGCGTATCGCAGTTCGCGCACTGAATAACTCACGGCATCAGACTAGGTCGCTAGCCTAAAGCCAATGGCTATGACATCTGATCGGCTTTATTTTAGGCAATTGTTATCGGGCCGTGATTTTGCTAAGTCTGATCACCTCGCCAATCAGATGGTGAATTTCGTTTATTTGATCGGTGATACACAGACGCGTGAGTGTGTTGTCGTCGACCCTGCATATGCCGTTGACGATTTGCTGTCAATCATTGAACACGACGACATGAAACTCAGTGGAGTTCTAGCAACTCACTACCATCCTGATCACGTAGGCGGATCAATGATGGGAATGAACATTCAGGGCGTGGCTGCATTACTTGAAAAACATCATGTGCCGATTCATGTCAATAGTGCCGAATCGACCTGGGTCACTCGCACGACCGGAATCTCCGACCGCGACTTAGCCAAACATGAAGGTGGCGAAAAAATTACTGTTGGCGAAATCGAAATCACCTTAGTACATACCCCAGGACATACTCCAGGTAGCCAATGTTTTTTGGTTGAGCAGCGACTGATAGCAGGAGATACATTATTTTTAGAGGGCTGCGGTCGTACCGATCTTCCAGGTAGCGACCCTGGTGAAATGTTTTTCAGTTTACAAAAACTAGCCAAAATGCCTGTTGACACATTGGTCTGCCCTGGTCACCAATATTCGGCAATGCCGTCAAGCAATTTAGGCGATGTAGTTGCCACTAACCACGTGTTCGAACCACAAACCCAGCAACAATGGCTTGAATGGTTTAGTCGCTAAGTCTGAGCAATTCTTAAACTCAACTGAATATTGAATTGGCTATTGCGCTAAGCCCGCTTAACAACAACAAGCCAATTACGAGGTTTCTAAAATGTTCAGGGTTGATTCTTTTTCTCATTCGTGTTCCGAGAAATACACCACATCCCATAACAGGAATCGAAAGCATCGCAAGTCGTAAGGCATCGCTTGTTAGTTTTCCCGCCACCGTAAAAATTATCAGCGTAAGAAAGTTCAGGAAAGAAAACACCCGGTTCAACACAGCACGAAAGTTCTCGGGTGAATAGTGGCGAGCATGTAGCAAAAAAACCAACGGCGGACCGTTTGTCGAAGTCGCTGTCGATAAAACTCCAGAGATAAAGCCCATCGTGTAATCAAAAGATTTGGGTAGTCGTTGCAAATCAAAACCCTTGATGCTCAGAAAAACTCCGATTAATACGACTACTCCTAGTAAGGCTTTCATTAGTCGAGCATCAATATTGAGCAGTAACCAAAGCCCAAATGGCATGCCAACGATCGCTGAGCGAATAAGCCGCATCGACATCTCGCGCACATCAACCGCGCGCGATTCCCACCATTGAACAGAACAACTTACAGTTGAGACAGCAGTCGCAGTCACAACCGCCGTTGGCAGATCAATAAAGAAAATCATCAGCGGCACCGATATCAACCCGAAGCCGAAACCAAATAATGCCTGAATGATTGATGCTCCGAAAACAATCAGAGCAATGCACAGAAACTGTTGTGGTGTCATGCTTCGTCAGTTACTCAAGGCGCCTAGTGCCTGATCAAAGATTTGCGTGTGAAGATCTATGTCTTGCGCGCTATGAAATGGCGAAATCAAAGCCATATTGTGAAAAGGTGTCAGCAACACGCCGCGATTGATTGCCCAGATGTGCAAGAAACTCTCTAGTTGTGGATCAGAAGCGTTAGCTGCTTGGGCGCCAGTGCGTGGAAGTTCGGCAAAACAATACTCAGCGCGACAACCTAATTGCTGCACACTCCAATTCAATCCGTGCTTAAGATACGAGTTCTTTACACCTTCCGCCCATCTTGAAGCCAACACGATCGCATCATTGAACTGAGGCTGTAACAAACTATTTGTAAGTGTTGCGCGAACTGCGGCCATTGCAAGTGCGCTTCCCGACAGTGTTCCGCCAATGCCAGAGACATCAACTTCATGGTTACTCAGTTGTCTTTCAATTTGCTCGGCAACTTCACGGCTCAAGCCATATGCAGCCACTGGAATTCCGCCTCCGATTGTTTTTCCAACCACCAAAATATCCGGCTTCAGATTCCAAAGTTTCGTGCAGCCCCCTGAACCCGCACAGATCGTGTGTGTCTCATCAATAGCCAACAGCGTTCCATATTTGTGAGTCAGTTCTCGAACACCATCCAAATATCCTTGATCAGGAAGAACTATCCCGATATTTGTCAACGCAGGTTCAATCAACATGCATGCAACATCGCGATGAGATAGCTGCTCTTCAAGTGCTTCGAGATCATTGAAGGCTACAACTCGTGTCGTCTCCGCGGGATCCACTTGTGGGCCAATCGCGCCAGGTCTTGAAATAGTTCTACCGTGACTATCGGCAATCACCAACGTCTCGTCAACGGTTCCGTGGTAGCACCAATCATGAACTAAAACTTTTTTTCGTTTGGTTAAAGACCGCGCAATTCGCAAAACAAATCTATTTGCGTCTGTGGCACTTACTGTAAATTGCCATTTAGGGAGACCGAACCTACGGGTTAACTCTTCACCTACCCAAAAGGCATCTTGCGTCGGCAACATCATTGTCGAGCCATTTGCAAGTTGCTTCGTGATCGCTTGAGAAATTTGCTCAACAGCGTGACCCGTCATTGATCCTGTGTCACCAAGGCAAAAATCGATGTATTCATTTCCGTCTATATCTGTAAATTTTGCGCCACTGGCTTTATCGACACAAATCGGAAATGCCCCAGACCATCTAGTCATCCACGGCATTGGAACACCAGAAACAAGTGATCTACTTGCCGATACAGCTACTTGTTGAGACTTTGGATTACGGCACACGAATAACTCTTCTTCAGCACTGATCAGTTGTGTAAGTTTCTCTCGATTAATCACCCACCCATCATGGCAAATGATGGTGTAAAATCTCTAAGTGGCAATTGGTGATTTAAGTAAGCAGCATCTCTCGCTGTCAGTTGACGGTGATCGCTTGATGAGACGAATCAATTCATTAGCCGAAATCTCACCGATTGATGGTGGCGGAAACTGTCGACTTGCTCTTACCGACGACGATAAATATGGACGCGACTTACTCATCTCGTGGATGAAAGATTGCAATTTAGATGTGTTAATTGATGCAATTGGCAACATTATTGGGATATGGAATATTGGTCAAGGTGCGCCAGTGATGTCAGGATCGCATATTGACACCGTGCGAACTGGTGGCAGATTCGACGGATGTTACGGAGTCCTTGCCGCTCTTGAAGTAATCGAGACTTGTCAACAATCAGGTATTAAACCTTCAAGGCCACTTGCTGTTGGAATTTTTACAGACGAAGAAGGCTCGCGTTTTGCTCCTGACATGCTCGGTTCACTTGTCTATGTGGGTGGCATGCCGTTAGAACAAGCGTTGGATGTTGTTGCAATTGACGGCGCAATTCTTGGTGAAGAACTTCTTCGAATTGGCTATGCAGGCACCACACCTTGCCCAGGTTTAATTCCGCATGCGTTTGTTGAATTGCATATTGAACAAGGTCCGATGCTTGAGGCAAACAATGTTCGAATTGGCGCAGTGACCAGCGTGCAAGGAATCTCATGGCAAGAGGTGGTGATTACGGGTCAGTCAAATCATGCTGGAACTACTCCGATGTCGTTGCGACATGATCCTGCTTATGTTGCCGCCGAGATAACAGTGTTTGTCCGTAATCTCGCCAAGCAGATGGGTGGTCATCAAGTATGTACAGTCGGAAAGATTGACATTCACCCGAATCTGACAAACGTTGTAGCCGCCAAAGCAACAATCACTCTTGATGTTCGCAATACCGATGAAATACTATTGCAAAAAGCCGAGTCACAAATTGCAGATTTTTTTGTTGGACTAGCCAAAAGCGAAGGTGTAAAAATCACCACGAGACAACTCGCCCGCTTTGAGCCGGTTATTTTTGACGAGCGAGTCATCGACTGCGTTGAACAGATCGCTAAAGCACAAGGTAACACCGTGCAACGAATGCCTTCAGGTGCGGGTCATGACGCACAGATGCTCGCACGCGTTTGTCCGTCAGGAATGATTTTTGTGCCCAGTGTCAAAGGGATCAGCCATAACCCATCGGAATTCACCGAAACTATCGATTTGATAGCGGGTGCAAATATCTTGCTGCACACGATGCTTTCGTTGACAACGCTTGATGCAGATAGCGACAATTAGATGTCTCGCTCGATCAAAGTCGCTGCCGCACAACTTGGTCCGGTTCAGCGGCAAGATGATCGCACGGCGGTAGTCCAGCGTTTAATAGCGTTGCTGCGCGAAGCGCATTCACACAAAGCAGAGTTGGTCGTATTTCCGGAGTTGGCTTTGACCACTTTTTTTCCGCGGTGGTTTGTCGAAGATATTTCGACCGCAGATCATTGGTACGAAACGCAAATGCCATCAGCAATCACGAGACCACTTTTTGACGAAGCGAAAAAACTTGCAATAGGTTTTTGTTTGGGCTACGCAGAGTTGACACCGCAAGGAGAGCGCTTCAATACACAAATTTTAGTTGAACGCGATGGTTCAACTGTTGCCAAATATCGTAAAGTACATATTCCTGGGCATGAACATCACGAGCCTGATCGACCATTTCAACACGCCGAGCGTTATTACTTTAAACCTAGCGACGAAGGCTTCGGAGTTTGGAAGGCGTTCGGTGGTCGAATTGGAATGATGATCTGTAATGATCGTCGATGGCCAGAAAGTTATCGTGTGATGGGTTTACAAGGTGTTGAAATGATTCTCTGTGGATACAACACGCCGCTGCAATATGTTCCTGATCCGACGCAAGACCCGCTTCAGAGTTTTCACAACGCTCTTGTGATGCAAAGTGGCGCTTATCAAAACGGCACGTTTGTCGTTGGTGTGGCAAAAGGAGGTATCGAAGAAGGCGTAGACAGTTTGGCCGACTCAAGTATCATTGCCCCGTCGGGTGAGATACTCGCCAAAACTTCAACAAGCGAAGATGAAGTTGTGACTGCAGTTTGCGATTTGGACTGGTGCAACAACTATAAAAATACGCTTTTTGATTTCAACCGTTACCGTCGACCAGAGGTTTACGGCAGAATCACCTCCCAGCGCGGGTCAATTATTGAATGAAATTGCCGTTTTAAAATCGCCATTCTTTACATAATGTAAACCTCAAGCTCAATAGCTGTATGGTGTTTATGTGACACTAGTCAATGATTCGCCAAAGGTCGCCGATCGCGTCGCGTTCTCCGTCAACGGGGTTCCAGTCACTGTTCGCAATGATCACCCGCATTTATTGGCGGCACTACGCGAAGAGCTAGATATCACTTCACCGAAAGATGGTTGTTCACCAACGGGTCAATGTGGCTGTTGCACCGTACTAGTAGACGGCAAAGCAATCGTGAGTTGTCAACAGTCTCTTGAAAAAGTATCAGGTGCGCAAATCACGACACTTGAAGGCGTAAGCCAAAAAGAGCGTGACGCTTTCGCCAACGCCTTTGCTGCTTGCGGAGGTTTGCAATGCGGATTTTGCATTCCTGGGATCATCGTGCGCGCGAAAGCGCAAATCGACAAAAAAGGTGCAGGGTTAAAGCGTGAAGATATGGCAAGACATCTTGGCGCACATCTTTGCCGCTGCACTGGCTATGTAAAAATTCTTGATGCGATTGAAACTGTTGCTCAAAATGTTGATCGCGAAATTCTGACAACCGGTGGACTTGGTGTGCGAGTTGCAAAATATGAAGCAGAAGCACTTGCACTCGGAGATCGCGGATATATCGACGACATGCGCATACCAGGAATGTTGCACGCAGCATTAGTTTTCACGAAGCATGCACGAGCCGATGTGCTTGCGATTGATTCAAATACTGCGCTAACTCAGCCTGGTGTGAAAGCGGTGTTCACTGCTGCTGATATTCCAGGCGAACTAATGATGGGGATTATTTACAAAGACTGGCCCGTGATGATTCCCGTTGGAGGACGCACATCTTACGCCGGTGATGTTTTAGCAATCGTCGTGGCCGATTCTCGTATCAACGCAAGATCTGCGACAGAATTTGTAACGGTTGATTACGGCGTTCTTGCGCCAATCACTGATGCGAAAGTTGCAGTCAACTCATCTGACTTGGCTGTTTGGCGAACTGACTCAAATGTTCTGAGCAAATCGACATATAAGCGCGGTGATTGTGATCTAGCTTTTACAACTAGCAGCCATGTTGTCAAGGAAACTTTTAATACCCAACGGATAGAGCACGCGTTTTTAGAACCAGAGAGCACTCTTTGCGTACCTGGTGCAGATAACAACAATCGACATTTGCAGGTTTATTCTGGGGGTCAAGGTGTGTGGGATGACCGCAACGACATTGCTCGCCTGCTGGCAATTCAAAATGAGCAAGTGACTGTAACACTGATCACAAATGGTGGAGCATTCGGTGGCAAAGAAGATATGAGCAACCAAGCGCATACGGCACTTGCTGCGTGGCTACTTGATACCGCCGTCAAGTGCACTTTGACTCGTGAAGAAAGTTTTTTGATGCACCCCAAGCGCCATCCAATTGAAATGACTTACGAAGCAGCATGTGATGATCAAGGAATCCTGACAGCGTTACGTGTTCGAGCAATCGGAGACTCTGGGGCGTATGCGAGTGTCGGGATGAAAGTTCTTGAACGAATGGCTGGACATGCAAGCGGTCCGTATCAAGTTGCCAACATCGACGTCGAAGCAATTGCTGCTCGAACGAATAATCCTGTGTGTGGTGCCTTTCGTGGTTTCGGTGCGAATCAGGCGCAATTCGCGATGGAAGGTGTCTTGGATCGCCTTGCCGAAAAAGTTGGTATTTCTGGCTGGGAAATCAGATCACGAAATGTAATTAAGCCGGGCATGGTCTGGGGTCCTGGTCAGATCATGGACGACGGCTGTCTGGGCGCAGAAATTTGTCTCAACGAAATTAAACCGGCCTACGACGCGGCGATCGCTGCAGGCAAAGCAGTTGGTCTTGGTCTGGGTCTCAAGAATAGTGGGCTCGGCAATGGATTTAAAGAAATTTCCAAAGCAGTTGTACATTTCAAGCAAGACGGGCGGATTGAAGTTCGTCACGGTTGGACAGAGATGGGTCAGGGAATCAACACCGTCGTTGCACAAGTTGCCGTTCATGAACTCGGCGTTGATGCGACGCTGATTGATGTGATTGTTGATACGACACGCGAACTTGGCTTTGGCCAGACAACGGGTTCGCGCGGAACGTTAATGGGTGCTGGCTCTGTCAAGAATGCATGCGACGTCGCTCGCGCCGCGAATTTCGCCAAGGGCGTTGACCACGTCGGCGAATATCGCGTCGACTGGACAAACAAACTCGGTGAACCTGGGGTAACAAACCCAATTATCCACTCAACATTTAGTTATGCAGCCCAAATGGTAGTTATTGATCGCACATCACAGAAAATTGAAAGCGTGTTAGCAGTGCATGATGTTGGGCGAATAGTGAATCCGACTCTGTGCGAAGGACAAGTCGAAGGCAGCGTACACATGGGTCTCGGATATGCGATGACCGAAGATTTTCCTTCCGATCCGATTACGGCGTTTCCAACCAATATGACTCTGCGTAGTCTTGGAATTTTGCGCGCCAAGGATGTTCCTAAAATTGAAGTAAAACTTATTGAGTCGGCTCAACCGAATTCACCATACGGCATTAAGGGTGTCGGAGAAATCGGGCTAGTGCCAACAGCGGGAGCCGTTGCAACTGCGCTACATAATCTTGATGGCAACTGGCGAAATACATTGCCGATGCGTCGCAACAAACAAGAAGATTAATTAATGTCGAATCAGACTGCGGGACTTGTATGTGCACACCATCATTTGTATTCGTCTCTTGCTCGCGGAATGCCCGCCCCGAAACATTCTCCGACAAACTTTATAGAGATTCTTCAACAAGTTTGGTGGCGGTTAGATGATGCGCTTGATGATCAAATGATTTATTGGTCGGCGATGCTCGGTGCAACTGAGGCTCTACTGAGTGGCACGACTTGTATTATTGATCATCACGAATCACCCAAAAGTATTGATGGCTCACTGTCAACTATTGCGAAAGCTTGTAAAGAGGTTGGCGTGCGCGTAAATGCTTGTTATGGAGTGACTGATCGTTGGGATAATGCCGGCAAGTTGCATTCAAAAGTTTCGCCACTTTCTGAGATGACGCAAGCGGCCAAACAAGGCTTGGCTGAATGCGATCGCTATTTATCTGAAGGTGGTCGTGGAATGGTTGGTGTTCACGCTGCTTTCACGTGTAGCGATGAAACCTTGAACGCAGCAAGCCAACTTGCGCTAAAACACAATGTCGGCGTACATATTCATGTTGCCGAAGGTATTGATGACCAGCAAGCCGGTCCTCGACTTGAGCATCTTGCGAACGACGACTGGCTTTTAATTCACGCGGTTCATCTTGATCGCAAACTTGCTGGCGCAGTGGTTCATAATCCCCGATCAAATATGAATAATTCTGTGGGGTATGCAAAACCAACTCAACTTGACAATCAAGTAATGCTCGGCACGGATGGCATTGGCGCGGACATGCTTGAAGAAGCACGGCTTGCATACGTTCGCTTACGCGAGTTTGATGTTTCCGCCTCGCCTTCTGTCGTTTGGTCTTGGCTTGAAAACGGATACAAATATTTCCCCGAAGCAAAAACCGACAAAGTGAGGTTCAATTACGATCATCTCGAAAGTGAATGGCATGTCGCATTCACGCCAGGTATCCGCGCAACAGATGTTGAAATTGACGGTGAGCAAGTTCTAGTTTCAGGTGTGCCGACACGAGTTGACATTAATGAAGTTAGAGCCAAAGCCGCCGAACAATCGAAACGACTACACGAAAGGTTGGCAAGTTAAATGAGCCCAGTCACACAAGCGAAGTCCGCTCGCGTTGCGTTATATCTTCAAGATGCGCATCGCATTTCGGAGGGAATGGAGTTTGCGAAATACGCCGAGAGCAAAGGATTCGAAGCAGTGTGGCAAGCCGAGAGTCGACTCGTGCGCGAAGCAACAGTACCAATGGCCGCGTTTGCATCTGTAACCACAAGAATTAAAGTCGGTTCTGGTGTCGTTGACTGCTGGAGTCGTAACCCTGCTCGCCTTGCGGCTACTTTCTCAACTCTCGACGACCTTGCGCCAGGTCGCGTGATTTTAGGTATCGGTGCATGGTGGGACCCGCTAGCGCAAAAAGTTGGCATCTCGCGCGCTAAACCATTGCGTGCGATGCGCGAAATCGTCACCAGTGTGCGTGCGCTTCTAAATAATGAGACTGTCACTTTTAGCGGCGAATTCGTGCACCTCGACGGCGTGGAACTGGACTATGTGTATCAGGAGCGTCGCGCGAAACATGTTCCAATTTATATTGGCGCAACTGGAATGCAGATGATGGAATTAACTGGTGAGATTGCCGACGGCGTGGTTTTGAATTACTTGGTTTCACCTGAATATAACCAAAAGGCGATGGAAGCATTGACTATTGGCGCTGATCGCGCAGGAAGATCTGTTGACTCAATAGATCGACCGCAATTGGTTGTTTGTAGCGTTCATCAAGATCGTAAGACTGCTCTCGACATGGCACGACAGATGGTCACCCAATATCTCGGTCAACAGCCACACATCATGAAGGCATCGGGTGTACCCCAGTCAATACTTGACAAAGTTGGCTCAGTTCTAACTTGGCCAGCAACTCACGAGCAAGTTGTTGCAGCATCAAAACATGTGCCCGATGAAATTGTTCAAATGCTCACCGCAAGTGGAACACCGACAGAGGCTCGTCAACGGGTAACCCATTACCTTAAGAACGGCGCTACCTGCCCGATTCTTTATCCACTTGGTGATGTCAAAGCAATGATTGATGCATTCTCAAATTGGGATGGTGTTTCGTGACGGTACTAGTTCCATTGACGCTAAAAGAAGCGCTCATCGCCACGAGTGCAAACCCTTCTGCACAAATAATTCAGGGCGGCACCGATTTGATGGTCGAGATTAATTTCAATCATCGCAAGCCAACTGATGTTATTGCACTTCGCAGAGTGAACGAAATTCGCAACTATGAAATTTCAGCCGATAGATCGCGAGTCACGGTTGGCGCTGGCCTGCCCTATCAAAAAATGGAGCACGGAGAATTAGCCGAACTATTCCCTGCTCTCGCACAGGCCGCTCGTACAGTAGGTTCTCCACAAATTCGTGCCGCAGGTTCGATCGGTGGCAATCTAGGCACTTGCTCGCCAGCAGGTGATGCTCTACCCGTGCTCAGCGCGCTCAATGCAATAGTCAACTTGCATACCGCAACTAGTTTTCGTGAGATTTCTGTGCATGACTTTATGCTCGGCGTCAAACGTAACGCCCGTCAGCCGGGTGAAATTATCGTCTCAACAACGCTGCCGGTCATTGACGGCTGGCAAGGGTACGCCAAGGTCGGGGTTCGTAATGCAATGGTAATTTCTGTTGCATCTTGTTGCCTTGTAGTCGATCGAAATGTTGGCGCAATTGCAGTTTCTCTCGGCGCTGTCGGCCCGACAATTGTTCGCTGTCGCGAAACCGAAGCATGGATTGCCTCACAGATAGATCTCAGAAAAGTTTCTGCGGTTGCGCCAAATCTGCTCAAAGAATTCGGTGACAGAATCGCTAGCGAATCCAAACCGATTGACGATCATCGAAGCACTGCTGCCTATCGCCGACATGCTGTGGCAACTCTTTCTCGGCGACTATTGACGAGAGCGAATACGCAATGATTGCCAACACAGAAATTTACAATTTGACCGTCAACGGAAGCAAGCACGAAGTGCGTGATGCATGGGTCGGCGAAAGTTTGCTTTATGTGTTGCGTGAGCGCCTCGGACTACCGGGTTCAAAAGGTGCGTGTGAACAGGGCGAATGCGGAAGTTGCACCGTAATCATGGACGGTCAAGCCGTTTGTTCGTGCCTCGTCATGGCAGCAACAGCGATTGGTTCTGAAATTACCACAGTCGAAGGTTTGACCAACGATGGCACCTTGACAGCCGTGCAAGATGCTTTCATCACCGAAGGCGGAGTGCAATGTGGATTCTGCACTCCCGGGTTAGTAGTAGCGATAGAACATTTGCTGGCAAATAATCCTGAGCCAACTGATCTAGAAATCAAAGAATCAATCTCAGGAAACATCTGTCGGTGCACTGGCTATGGTCGCATTTTTGAGGCTGTCGCTACAGCAGTTTCAACTCGTAACGCAGGTCGCTAATGAGTTCAGCAACGCAGACATCTACACGCCGTGAGATCTTAGGAAACTCAGCGTTACGACCAGACGGTGTAGCAAAGGTTTCAGGAAAGTTTGAATTTTCATCTGATTTGCACGCTGAACACATGTTGTGGGGCGCAACCTTACGAAGCCCCCACCCATACGCGCGAATTGTGAGTATTGATCTCTCTGCGGCGTACAAGATTTTGGGTGTTGAGGCGATCATCACTAACGATGATGTTCCTGGTAAAAAAACGTATGGTCTCATCGCTAGTGATCAACCAGTTTTCGCATCTGAATTTGTGCGATATGTCGGTGAACCTGTTGCTGCGGTGGCGGCTGATCATCCGGAAACCTGTCGAAGGGCTCTGGCTGCAATCAAAGTTGAATACGAAGTTTTAACACCTGTGACCGATGCGGAATTTGCGATTCTGCCAACTACAGCGCAGATACATCCAGATGGAAACTTGATTCGTCATCAACGAATTATCACTGGAGATCAAAATCTGCAAGGCGAAGTAATTGTCGAAGGCACCTACGAATTGGGAATGCAGGACCAAGCATTCTTGGGTCTTGAAGCAGCATTGGCGATACCAGACACTGGCGGGAATGGTATAGAAATGTACGTAGCCACACAATGGCTTCACGAGGATCAAAAACAAATTGCAGCCTGCCTCGGATTGCCACTTGAAAAAGTTCGACTGACTCTAGGTGGAGTCGGCGGCGCATTTGGTGCAAGAGAAGACATCAGTTTGCAGGTGCACTGTGCATTGCTTGCACTACGGACCTCTCGTCCTATCAAAATGCAATACGGACGGGAAGAATCTTTTTACGGTCATGTTCATCGACACCCAGCCAAGATTTGGATTCGCCATCACGCAACTCGCGCTGGTGTAATTCAACGAATCGAATCTCGCATGGTGTTTGATGGCGGCGCTTACGCATCAACATCCTCGGCAGTTCTGATTAATGGCATCACTCACATTCAAGGACCGTATAAATGTCTCAATGCAACGGTTGATGGATTTGCGGTTCGCACGAATAATCCCCCTTGTGGTGCGATGCGAGGTTTTGGAGTCGTTCAGGCCTGTTATGCGCATGAGAGCCAAATGGATAAATTAGCGACCGCATGCGGCATTTCACCAGTTGAAATTCGGTTAATCAATGCAATGGTTACTGGCGACAAACTCATAACTGGCCAAGTAGTCGAGAGTGTGGCTCCAGTTGCGCGATGCATTAATGAAACGAATTCAATACCGATGCCTGCGGCACTGGCTAAAAATGCTGATCCTCTAGAAATTGTTGGTGGATCTGGCTTAACTTCGCTGCCCCACAATATTGTTCGTGGCGTCGGTTGGGGCGTATCAATCAAGAATTTGATGTACAGCGAGGCTTTCGATGATTTCGCAACCGCTCGCTGTCAACTACAAGATGGCGTTGTGCATCTTAAATATGCCACCGTTGAAGTCGGTCAAGGTTTCGTGATTCTTGCGCCACAAATCGCACGCTCAGTACTTGGCGTTGACGAAGTCGTAATTGACCCGGTTGATACCCGTATCGGTTCGGCAGGCAGCACATCGGCATCCCGACAAACTTGGATGAGTGGTGGCGCCGTTGACGGAGCATGTCGTCTTGTACGCCAAAGACTGTTTGAACATATTGGCAAAAAATATGATGTCGATCCAATGCGCCTAGTTATTGAAGATACCGATGTCGTCGACATGATCGGTGATTTCAGAATCAGCGTGACTGAAGCCTCAACAGGAGTTCTGATCGACGAGACATTCGAGCATCATCATCGACCAACACAAGAATTAGATGAGAACGGTCAAGGCAACTGCCATGTTGCTTTCGCTTTTGTTGCGCATCGTGCTGTCGTTGATGTCGATGTTGAACTTGGCCTGGTGAAAGTTATTCAGATTGCGACGGCACAAGATGTCGGTCGCGTGCTAAATCCAATTGCGGCACTCGGACAAATTGAAGGAGGCATCGCGCAAGGTCTGGGTCTTGCGGTGATGGAAGAGATTGTTCTCGATAATGGCAAGATGCGCAACCCCAGTTTTACTGACTATCTATTGCCAACCGCACTAGATGCACCACAAGTTGTTGCAATCATGATTGAAGAACCCGAACCACAAGCTCCACTCGGCGCCAAGGGCATCGGCGAGCCACCATGTATCTCAGTTACGCCTGCTATCGCTGCGGCAATTCGAAACGCCACCGGCCGAGATCTACTTCGCGTACCAATTCGTCCGCAAGATATCTGTTTCTAACAAATTATTCGGAGTGGCTACCGACAGTTAGTAACACTCCACCAAGCGCTCCCGGTCGTGCTGCAATTTCGTCCAACGCAGGTTCGAAATCAGGCGCAACGAAGTCTGCTTCAACACCAGCGTCACGCGCGAGTTTGTTGACAGTTCGCTTTTGTGAAGATTCCACAAGTGATATCACGACGCCCTTTGAACCTGCACGACCTGTTCGACCAGATCGGTGGATGTAATCTTTGTGATCCGCAGGCGGGTCAAAATGAACTACGCAAGGAACATCATCAATATGAATTCCACGCGCTGCAACATCTGTAGCAACAAGCGCATTCGAGCGTCCGCGACGGAACTCTTCTAGTGATCGTTCTCGCTGTGCTTGACTCTTGTTGCCGTGAATGATTGATGATCGAACACCAGAGTTGTCTAGTTGCTTGGCAAGACGATCGCAACCATGCTTTGTTCGACAAAATAAGATAAGTCGCTCGTAGTGGTTAACTAGTTGTGCGATTGTTTCAACACGATCATTTCGACTGACCATCCAAAATTTATGATCAATGTCTGGTTCATCGGCATCGGTTTGAGTTTCGTGTCGTTTTGGATTGTTTTGAAACTCTTTGACAACTTGCGAAATATCACCATCTAGCGTCGCCGAGAACAACAACACCTGACGATGTTTTGGTAACGCGCGAAGCAATCTTCGCACTGCAGGCAAGAAACCCATGTCTGACATTCGATCGGCTTCGTCAAGAACAGCAATCGTCACCGCACTAAGTGACATATCGCGACGCTCGAGTAAGTCTTCAAGACGACCTGGCGTTGCAACAATGATGCTTGCTCCGCGAACAGCTTTAACTTGCGGACCGTAGCCTGCTCCTCCGTAGACAGAAGCGACACGAAGATCAGTTCCATCACACAGCAGACCAATTTCTTTCGCTACTTGAATCGCCAATTCGCGAGTTGGTACTAACACCAAACCACCGGGTTGGCCCGGCTTTGATTTTTGTAACCGCACCGCCATTACAAGACCAAACGCAATAGTCTTGCCCGATCCGGTAGGTGCCTTCCCGCAAACATCGTGACCTGCTAAACCATCAGGTATCGCAGCGGTTTGAATTTCGAAAGGCGTCGCAATGCCTCGAGCAGTTAATTTGTCGGCAAACTTTGCCGGTACACCAAGATCTATGAAACTTTTCATCGTCATTTGCCTAATACGGTTTCAAGGTAAGCGTTCGTAAAGATTCTCTTTGGGTCAACTTGATTACGAACCGACTGAAACAGATCCCAATTCGGATATCTCGGTGCAAGACTCTGTGCATTTTGAAAATGCAACTTGCCCCAGTGGGGTCGACCTTGGTATGAGTTCATGATTGATTCAACTTCTTTGAAATACGGAACATAGTCCATCCCTTTATATATATGAACTGCGATATACGCAGATTCTCGATTACTCGCTGTACTTAGCGGAATCTCATCTGGGGCTGTAAAGCGAACCTCAACAGGAAAATTCAGGAAGAACCCACTATCTCC